>CAMPIK010000158.1 GCA_946886325.1 uncultured Shinella sp. | reverse complement strand
GCGCGGGCAATCTCAGGATCAGTCTTCTCGTGGACGGACGGCAGCCGAACCTCGATATCATTGGCGACACCAAGCACGCCCTTGACCCGCTTCGTCGCTTTCTCGGCCTGATATTTCTGGGTGTAGCTGCGGACAAAGCCGCTCAGCGTGACGACCCCATTTTTCACCGCCACTCCGATGTCGGAAGCATCGATGTCCGGATCCCATTTGAGCTCGCTTTCCACATCACGTTTGATGTCGCTATCTGTTCTCATGTCACGATCCTCCGCGTTGGATGATT
Source organism: uncultured Shinella sp. (assembly GCA_946886325.1). The sequence continues at coordinate 5,877 of CAMPIK010000158.1, read as the reverse complement.
GTCCTGTGCCGCGCAAAAGGCGATCCTGCCCTTGCAGCATTGCGAAGCTAGCTCATTTGCGCGGACCTCGGCCTTGACGGCCATCAGTTTTCGTCCGGGTGTTCGCCCCCTGTCGAAAATGAAAAAGTCCGCAACCGGGGACGGTTGCGGACAATGAGGCGGGTTGCGGGGGGAGGGGAGGTGCTCAACCCGCCTGGACAGGAATGCGCTTTGTATCGGCCTGCAATTCCGCCGACTTTGGAATTACGATCGTCAGCACACCGTTTCGGAAGGTGGCTTTGGCCGCGTCCGGATCGACGCCGCCTGGGAGAGGCACGGTCCGCTCCACGGCGCCGTAGATTCGCTCCCTGACGAGAACGCCGTTTTCCTCGGCTTCACGATCGGACTTCTTCTCGCCGCGGATCGTCAGCAGGCCGTCGCTGATCGACACGTCGACATCCGCGTCGCTCATGCCCGGCAACTCTGCCGTGACCGCGACCTCCTTGCCACTGTCGCTGACATCCACACGGACAGCATCTGTCTGTTCCAACCGACCAAGTGAGGCGAACGGGTATGGCACCATGCGCCAGAAATGATCGAAAGCGCGATCGACATCCAGTTGCAGCGTGCGCATGGGATCCATCGGCGCGGGGCGATTTGCAACGTCACCCCCGGAGCCCCGCCATGGAATGAGATCTGTGATCCTCATCGAAGTTCCTCCATCACGCTGCTTTAACGCTGATCTTGGCGGCGGGCGACGGCGCCGCCTTCGGCAGGGTAAGGCGGAGCACGCCGTCCTTGAACACTGCCTCGATCTTTGCTGTGTCGATAGGCTCCGAGACCATGAAGCTGCGTTCATAGTTGCCGTCGCGGTATTCGGCGTGAAGCAATGCATAGCCTTCAGGCGCACTGGAGGCCGAACGCGCTGAAATGCGCAGGACGCGATTGTCCAAGGTGACGTCGAGGCTGTCGGGATCCGCGCCCGGCATGTCGAGCACCATCTGAACGCCGGACGCGGTCTCAATGATGTCGGTCGGCGGGGTGTAGACAGGCTCGGTCCGCGTGGCTTCTGCGGGTAAGGTTCCGTTTGTTTCGTGGGTGGTCATGGCGGCATACTCCTCAGGAACGGCTGACGTTGATCTTATGCGGCCTGTCCGCTTCCGGCCGTGGCAGATCGAGCCGGAGCACACCGTTTCGGAACTTTGCCGTGGCATGGTCGCCGTCGACGCGGAACGGCAGGATGAGGTTGCGGGCGAAAGCGCCGGTTGTGCGTTCCTGGCGATGGACAACTGCGTCTTCAGCTAGCGGTTCGGCGGGGCGGCTGCCGCGCAGCGTAACCGTGTTTTGGTGGACGGCGATATCGAGTTCCTCTGGTACAACGCCGGGTATCTCGGCCGTGACCACCGCTCCGTCAGCCCCGGCCCAGATGTTCATCAATGGGAATTCGGGAGGCGCTGCAAGCCGCAGATTGTCAAACAGCCGGCTCATGTCCCTCTGCGCAAAGCGCATCTGGCGCAGCGGGTCGAACCAACGCCCCGTGTTCTCAAGGTTGTGCAGCATGCCAATCTCCCTTTTTGCTTCGCATGAAGCGTCGATGTCTGCACAAGGTGCATCCGCGCCGTGCAGACGACATTGATGACCGTCAGTTTAGCGCTGCGGAAATTCGGCTAGTTGCTTTCGGCGTCCCGATGCAAGCCACCAGCGGCCTTCCTGCCGAGGAGACGTTCGCGAAGGACAGGTCTGCGAAAATGCCGAGCAGCGGCGATCCCTACGAAATTATTGGCGTCAAGCGCGACGCCTCGCAGAAGGATATCCAGGCGGCCTATCGTCGTAAGGCAAAGAAGCTCCATCCCGATCTCAACCCCGGAAACAAGAAGGCCGAACAGGATTTCAAGGACCTGTCTGCGGCCTACGAGATTCTGCGCGATGAGGAAAAGCGCGGCCGCTTCGATCGCGGAGAGATCGATGCGACGGGCGCGGAGAGACCCGAACGTCGCTACTACCGCGACTTCGCCGACGCCGGCGCAGGCGCCGGCGCCGGCACAGGCACAGGCGCCTACGAAAACGGCGCTGGCTTCGCGGATTTCGGTGGCGACGACATCTTTGCGGAATTCTTTTCGCGCCGCGGGCATAAGGGTTTCCGCATGCGCGGCGCCGATGTTCGGTACACGATGGAGATCGACTTTCTCGAGGCGGTCAACGGCGGCACTCGCCAGGTAACACTATCCGACGGCCAGACGCTGGAGATCCGCATACCGCCTGGCGCGCGCGACGGGCAGACTCTCAGGCTGCGTGGGAAGGGCGGCGCCGGCGAAGGTGGAGCGGAGACCGGTGACGCGCTGATCGAGCTCCGCGTGCGCCCTCATCCCTTCTACCGGCGCGAGGGTGACAACATCCGCCTGGACCTGCCGATCTCGCTTGCCGAGGCGGTGCTCGGCGGCAAGGTCACGGTGCCGACGCCTGCCGGCCCGGTGATGGCTACCGTGCCGGAGAATTCGTCGAGCGGCAGGACGCTGCGCGTGAAAGGTAAGGGCGTGGCTCGGCGAAACGGCACCCGGGGCGACGTCTATGCAACGCTGAAGATCGTGCTTCCGGAAAGGCCGGACCCCGATCTGAAGGCATTCGTGGCCGGCTGGTCGGCCGGCAAGGGATACAATCCCCGGCATGGGATGGGGGTATAGGTGATGGACCAACAAGAATTTGCGCGAAATCTTCGTATCGATATGGCAAGGCTGCGCGTCTTCCTCGAACGAGGCTGGATATCACCGCTTATCCTGGACGGAAGGCCAATATTTCGGGATGTCGACGTTGCACGGGCCGCGCTGATAGCCGATCTCGCCAACGAAATGGGTATCAACGATGAAGGCGTCGATGTGGTGCTGGATCTTCTCGACCAACTTTATAGTCTGCGCTTCGCCTTCAGCAATCTGATCGACGCGGTGGAGGTTCAGCCTCGGGGCATCCGGCGCCACGTTGTGAATGACGCAAAAAAACTGATGCTGACCCAACGGGGATCGCGCTCTCCCCGCTGAGATCTCATTGAAAACATGGCTTCGGCAGATCCGTGAGTTCCTCAAATCTTTCAGGGGGCCTTCCTTCGATTGATCGAAAGCTTGGCCGCAGCCCATTCATCCCGCGGCAGGCTCACTGTTTTTGCCTTCCGGAACTGCGACGCCGACCATCGCCGGACGAAGGACCCGGCCGTGGAGCATATAGCCTGGCTGCAGCACCTCGACGACGGTGCCTTCCGCGGCTGTCGGGTCGGCACGCTGGCGAACGGCGTGATGAAGGTGCGGGTTGAAAGCCACGCCGAGCGGATCGATGCGTTCCATGCCATGGCGGGCAAGAGTCGCCAGCAGGTTGGCTTCGGTGGCCTCCACGCCCTTCAGGATTGGGTTGACCGTCTCGTTGTCCCAAGCCTTTGGCGGCACGCTCTCGATCGCGCGCCGCAGATTGTCGAGCGTGTCGAGCAGGTCTCCCGTCAGCTGCGAGGCGGCAAACTTCACCGCCTCCTCGCGTTGGTGCTGCATCTGCCGGCGGATGTTCTGCTGTTCGGCCAGGGCGCGCAGCAGCTTATCCTTCGTATCCGCGAGTTCGGCCTGGAGAGCCGCCGCTGAACTTTGGTCAGCCTTGGTTTCGGAGGCCGGCATCTCGGGGCCGGGTGCCGATGCCGCGGGTTTCGGCCCAGGCTTTTGTCGGTGGTGCGCGTCAGCCATGGCCTTGGCCGGCCTTGTCGTCGACTTCCTCGAAATCGGCGTCAACGACATCCTCACCGGACGAAGTGCCCGAGGATTCCCCGGAGCTGGAGGTGGAGGCACCAGAAGCCTCATGCGCCTTGGCGCCCAAATTTACCGAGGCGATCTGCAAGGCCTTGGTCTTCGCCTCGATGTCCTCCACCGAGTCTCCGGCTATTGCCGACCTGAGGTCGCCGATGGCTTTTTCAACGGGAGTCCTGTCGGCGGACGGAGCTTTGTCCTTCGCTTCGTCCAGCGCCTTCTGACTGGTCGCGATCTGCGCGTCTGCCTGGTTGCGTGCTTCGACCAGGGCACGTCTTTTTTTGTCGGCGTCCGCATTTGCCTCGGCCTCTTTGACCATTCGGTCGATATCGGACTGCGACAGTCCGCCGGAGGCTTGTATCTTGATCTGCTGCTCCTTGCCCGTAGCCTTGTCCTTTGCCGTGACGTTGACGATGCCGTTGGCATCGATGTCGAAGGTGACCTCGATCTGCGGCACACCCCGTGGGGCGGGTGGAATGCCGACAAGATCGAATTGGCCGAGCAACTTGTTGTCGGCCGCCATCTCACGCTCGCCCTGGAAGACGCGGATTGTGACGGCGTTCTGGTTGTCCTCGGCCGTCGAGAAGATCTGGCTCTTTTTCGCTGGAATGGTCGTGTTGCGCTCGATCAGCCGCGTGAACACGCCACCCAGTGTCTCGATGCCCAGCGACAGCGGTGTGACGTCGAGCAGCAGAACGTCCTTGACGTCTCCCTGCAGCACACCCGCCTGAATGGCCGCGCCGATCGCCACGACCTCGTCCGGGTTGACGCCCTTGTTCGGTTCCTTGCCGAAGATCTCAACGACGACTTCCTGCACTTTGGGCATGCGCGTCATGCCGCCAACAAGGACCGTTTCGTCGATGTCCTCAGGCTTCACCTTGGCGTCCTTCATCGCCGCCTTGCAGGGTTTCTCGGTGCGCCGGATGAGATCGTCGACCAGCTCCTCCAGCTTCGCCCGCCTGAGCTTGATTTCGAGATGCTTGGGGCCGTTCTGGTCGGCTGTAATGAAGGGCAGACTGACGGTCGTCTCCAAGGATGACGAGAGTTCTATCTTGGCCTTTTCTGCCGCCTCGCGAAGTCGCTGGAGTGCCAGCCGGTCGTTGCGCAGGTCGATTCCCTGGTCCTTCTGGAACTCGTCCGCCAGCCAGTCGACGATGCGCTTGTCGAAATCCTCGCCTCCAAGGAACGTGTCGCCATTGGTAGCTCTTACTTCAAACACGCCGTCGCCGATGTCGAGTAGCGAGATGTCGAAGGTGCCGCCGCCGAGATCGTAAACCGCGATCTTTCCAGCCTTTTTCTTGTCCAACCCGTAGGCCAGCGCGGCGGCGGTCGGTTCGTTGATGATGCGAAGAACTTCGAGCCCGGCGATCTTTCCCGCGTCCTTCGTCGCCTGGCGCTGGCTGTCGTTGAAATAGGCCGGCACCGTTATGACGGCCTGGCTGACTTTCCCGCCAAGATACGCTTCCGCCGTCTCCTTCATTTTCACCAGGATGTGGGAGCTGATCTGGCTCGGGCTATATTTCTTGCCCGCGACCTCGATCCACGCATCGCCGTTGTCGCCCTTCACGATCTTGTAGGGGACAAGCTTCTTGTCCTTTTCCACGATCGGATCATCGTAACGGCGGCCGATCAGGCGCTTGATGGCAAAGATCGTGTTCTCGGGGTTGGTCACGGCCTGACGCTTTGCCGGCTGCCCGACGAGGATCTCCCCATCCTTGGTGAACGCCACGACGGACGGAGTGGTGCGACCGCCTTCGGCGTTCTCGATAATCTTGGCCTGCGTACCTTCCATCACCGCGACGCAGGAATTGGTCGTGCCCAGATCGATACCGATCACCTTGCTTGCCATGCTCGTATCTCCGTCGAAACTTGGCGCACTTGTTGCACCAGCGCCTACATCCGGAGTCTGCCGATGGCTTCAGTCGTCGGCCTTGACGGTCGTCAGTTTCAGTTTTGACGTTTTAGCGGTGAGCCAGCGGCTCGCCGCCAAGCCATGGATCGGGCTTGAGTTTCGAGAGCGGAAGGTCGGCCAGGCGCTTATCGATCTCGATTTCGTGCACCCGGATCGCCTCGCCACCGAACCTGGCCAGGATTTCCTGCGCCTGCGCTTCTTTTTCCGGAT
>CAMPIK010000157.1 GCA_946886325.1 uncultured Shinella sp. | reverse complement strand
CGATCTTGAGGTAGCCGGCTTCTTCGGCAGTGGCGGCGACCGGTTCAAAAAGGGCGTCCGTCCAGGTCGGCACGATACCCCAAGTCGCCGTCATTTCCGCATAGAGCGAACCGCCTTCAAACATGGCGCGCGTGGCGGATGGGAAGAGCGCTGCGGGAAGATAGGCATCCTCCAGCGCCACCGGACTGCCATCAATGCTGCGCACCCGGCGCAGGAAGATGAAGTTTGGGCCGCTTTCGCCCTCGCTTTGCAGATGTTTGCGGAAGGCGGGCGAGAGTTCCTTGCCTTCCTCATAGGCGACGATGGCGGAGCCGGGTTCACCGCCGAGCTTGCGCACTTCCGTCGTGAAGCTGTGAAAGCCGGAGACGCCGCGCATGCGCGACGCCGTGCTGAAATAGCCGCGCCCGTGTTCGCTGTAGATAACGCCGCGGGTTTCGAGTTGCTTCAACGCCTGGCGGATAGTGACGCGCGAAACGCCGAACTCCCGCGAGAGCTCGCCTTCCGAGGGCAAGGCAAAATGGGCACCGTTGCGCGATTTGACCTCGGTATCCAGGATTTCGGCCACCTGCGCATACATCGGCACGGCGCCGCTCTTGCGGATCGGTTTTTTCTTCAGCCACGTCTCGGTCATTGTTTCCTCCTCTTCATGGGCAATCAGAATGCACAGTCTCTAACATGTCGAGACAAGTGGGCAAGATCGCTGCATGAAGCCAGTCTTTTCGGTTAAGCGCGGATCATGGTGGCTGCGATCTTCTCGGCGGCCATGATGATCGGAGCGTTGATGTTGGCGGAGGGCACGCGCGGCAGGATGGAGCCGTCGACGATGCGCAGCTTCTCCAGTCCATGTACCCGTCCGGCGGAATCGGTGACGGAAAGATCGTCGGAACCCATGCGGCAGGTGCTGGTCGGGTGATGCTCGGTATTGGCAACCGTGCGCAGCCAGGCCTCGATCTCGGCGTCGGAGGCAGTGCGATCCGGCGTATCGACCGCAGCACCCTTGTATCGGGACCAGGCAGACTGGTCGGCCATCGCCAGAGTCTTGCGGATGCCGTCCACCATCTCGATCGTGTCGCGGCGATCCGTCAAGTAGTTGAAGCGGATGGACGGCTTGGCACTGGGATCGGCGGACTTGAGCGCAATGCGGCCGCGGCTGTAGGGCCGCATCTGGCTGACGAAATACTGGAAGCCGTCGGAGATCGTCACCTTGCCGGACTGGAAATCAGCGAGGAACGGCAGGAATTCGTGCTGCATGTTGAAGTAGTCGATAGTATCGCTGCTCTTGAAGAAGGCGCCGACTTCGAAGAAATTGGTCGCGCCGAGGCCGCGCCTGAACAGCAACCATTCAATGCCGAGCTTCAGCCGGCCGAAGGTGTTGAGCTGCCGGCGGATCGAGACTCCGCCCGGCGAGGTGAAGCGCAGCGGCGCAACAACATGGTCCTGAAGGTCGGCGCCGACGCCCGGCATATGGGCCGTGCTTGCAATACCATGATCCTTCAGCGCGTCGCGATCGCCGATACCCGACAGCATCAAAAGATGCGGCGATCCGACGGTGCCGGCGGACAGGATGGTCTCGCGGGCCGCGCGGATGGTCTTCCGCTCGCCATGACGGTAGATGACGACACCCGAAGCGGTGCGGCCATCGAGCAGGATCTTTTCCACCAGGCAGCCGGTCATGACCGTCAGGTTCGGGCGGTTTCGCGCTGGCGTGAGATAGGCAAGGCTGGTGCTGCAGCGCACGCCATCCCGGATCGTCGCCTGCGTTATGTGGACCCCGTCCTGGGCGCCGCTGTTATAGTCGCCGGCATCGCGCAGGCCGAATTCCTGACCGGCCTCAAGAAAGGCACGGTAGAGAGGATGGTCGGCCTTGCTGCGCACGACGCTGATGGGGCCGGAGCCGCCACGCATGGGATCGCGGCCACCCTCGAACCTCTCCATTTTCTTGAAGAAAGGCAGGCAGTCGTCGAAATCCCAACCCTCGACGCCGAGGCTGCGCCAGGCATCGTAGTCCTGCCTCGCGCCGCGCACATAAACCATCCCGTTGATCGAGGAACTGCCGCCGAGACCGCGGCCGCGCGCCTGACCGATGCTGCGACCGTGCAGTTCCGTTTCCGGTTCGCTCTCGAATTTCCAGTTGTAGCGATCGCTTTCGATGGGAAATGTCAGCGCTGCCGGCATCTGGATGAAGATGCTGCGGTCGCTGGGGCCGGCTTCGAGAAGGCAGACGGAAACGGCCGGGTCCGCCGTCAGGCGGTTGGCCAGTACGCAGCCGGCCGAGCCTGCGCCAACGATGACATAGTCGAATTCCTGGGTGGTCTTCTTCATCTCGTCCTCTTCGTCGCGCGCTGGGCCGGACAGTCTGACGCGTCTTTCAATCCGGCGAAACCGCTCCGTCCGTTTTCATCCTGCACTAGACAGCGCCTCAAGCCTGTGTTAGCTGGTCTTTAACATGTAGTAACAAGTTGTCAAGTGAACAACATACTGCATGCCTTTCGAAACCAACCGGGAGCAGAAAAATGAAACGCAGGGGATTTATAACGCTGTCAGCCGCGTTCGCGGCTTTCGCCCTGTCCACGAGTGCCTATGCCGTGGACTGGAAAGCACAGTCAGGTCAGGAAATCACGGTGCTTCTGAGCGAGCATCCATGGACGGCCGGGCTGCGCAAGCACATCGGAGAATTCGAAGCGGAGACCGGCATCAAGGTCAAGATCGACGCCTTTGCCGAAGACCTCTATTCCGACCGCATGAACCTTGCGGTTCGTTCGGCTGAATCCGTTGCTGACGTCTACATGATCCAGATGGATTCGGCGCTCTATACCCAATGGGAAGCCGGCGTCGTCGAGCCGTTGACGCCTTACCTTGACGACGCGTCAAAGACGGCTGCGGATTATAATCTGGCCGATTATCCCGAAGGTTTTCGCGAAGGCGCATCCTTCCCGGTCGGCGAGCCGAACCCGCAGCTCTATGCGATCCCGATTTCATTCGAAGCCTACACGCTCTTCTACAACAAGGAGCTGGTCGACAAGTATCTCGGCGGCAAGGTGCCGGCGACGATGGACGAGTTGATCGCGGCCGCCAACGACATCAGTGCAAAGGGCGAGGGCAAAATCTTCGGCGCCTCGATGCGCGGCAAACGTTCGGCCGAACTGGTCGATACCATGACAGGCATCGTGCTCGATGCCTGGGGTAGCGAGCCGGCAGCTCTTCCCTATAACATCTGGTTCGATGGCGATTGGGCCAAGCCGCGCTTCAACGATCCGCGCATTGCCAAGGGGCTTTCCTACTATGCTGGCCTCCTGAAAGCCGGTCCGCCGAGCGCCCTTTCCTATGGCTGGGAAGATGCGAGCCGCTTCTTCTCGCAGGGCAATGCCGCCTTCTTCGTCGATGCGTCTGTCTTCGGTCCGGGTTTCGAGGATGCCAAGACTTCGGCCATTGCCGGCAAGGTCGGCTACGCGCCACTTCCGGCCTCGTCCGGCGATATCGGATATAGCGGTCACTGGTCCTGGGGGATCTCGATTGCCAAGAATTCGCCGAAGAAGGATGCCGCCTGGCTCTTCGTGCAATGGGCGACGAATAAGAAAATGACGGCCGCACTCGGAGTCGCAACCGGTGGCGCCCCGCGCGATTCCGCCTGGGCGGATGCCGGTTACGTCAAGGCACTCAATCCCGACTATGTCGCGGCCGTGAAAACCCAGATGCAGCACACCCGCGCCACCTCGGTCTTCCGCCAGGGCTGGAACGACGTCGTACTTCTGATCGTCGATTCCATCCACCAGATCTATCAGGGCACTTCGCCGGAGGATGCGGTCGCCGAACTTCAGATGAACGTCCAGGACACGCTCGAATAGCATAGCGCAACGTCCGCGGGGTCGGCTGATGGCCGGTCCCGCGTTTCTCCAGAACAGGATCGTATCGAGCATGCGTCGAGACAGGCACATCCGCTGGCTGATCGCGCCGGCCCTGCTGCTTCTGGCAGCGGGAACGCTCTATCCCATCGTCTATTCCGGCTACCTTTCGCTGCAGCAGTGGAATTGGGGCTCGGAAGCGAAGTTCGTCGGTTTCAGGAATTTCCAGCGCATCCTCTCAGGCAGCAGCTTTCCCAGGGCGCTGTTCAACACCTTCTATTTCGCCGTCGTCGCCGTGGTGGTCGAAACGCTGCTCGGTCTTGGTCTGGCGCTCGCCATCAACCGTATCCGCATCGGAGCCGGGTTGATCCGCACGTTGATGATCATGCCGCTGATGGTGTCGGGCATTGCCGTGTCGCTGATCTGGAAGGTCATGCTCGATCCGACGCTCGGCATCATCAACTACCTGCTGTCGCTGATCGGCATTGCCGGTCCCGCCTGGCTCGGCACGGTGCCGACCGCCATGCCCTCGATCATCATGATCGACACCTGGTGGCAGACGGCCTTCACCTTCATCATCCTGTCATCTGCACTGAAAAGCCTTCCGGCGGAACCTTTCGAGGCCGCAAAGCTCGAAGGTGCCACGCCCTTCCAGAGCTTCCGACATATCACGCTGCCGATGCTGAAACCGGTGCTGATCACCATCATCATCTTTCGCACCATCGACACGCTGAAAGTCTTCGACATCATTTTCGGTACCACCGGCGGCGGGCCGCTCAGGGCAACCGAAAGCGTGCAGATGCTGGCGTACCAGACGGCGTTCAAATCCTACAAATTCGGGGAGTCCGCGGCGATCGCGGTCACCTTCTCGCTCATCATCCTCACGCTTTGCATCATCTATCTGGTGATCGATACCGACGACGGAGAAAAGGCATGAGCGCTTCCACCCGCCGCAAGCTCTGGCCCTACGCTGTCGCACTCGTCGCTGTCACCGTGTCGCTGTTCCCGATCTTCTGGATCCTGACCATCGCGCTGAAGAACCGGATGGATGCCTTCGCCATGCCGCCGGTCTGGTTTTTCTCGCCCGTCTGGGAGAACTTTGGCCGCGCATGGTCCGCCCAGGGTTTTTCCGACGCCTTCGTCAACAGCCTGGTTGTCTGCATCCTCGGCAACATCCTCGCGCTCGCAGCCGGTATTCCGGCGGCGTACTATCTCAACAAGCGGCATGTGCCCGGGCGCAAGACGATCCTGATCTGGCTTTTGATCTCCTACATGTTGCCCGAATTCCTGTTCATCGTGCCGATGTACGTTCTCTTCCAGAACAGTGGCCTCTATGACACGGTAATCGGGCTCGCACTGATCTATCAGGTGTTCACGCTTCCCTTCACCATCTGGCTATTGCGCGCATTCTTCGCAGATGTGCCGGAAGCGCTGGCCGAGGCTGCACGGCTCGAAGGGGCGGGGACGCTCCGTATCGTCTGGACGATCTATGTGCCGATTGCCGCACCCGGCATTGCCGCCACCGTCATTCTCAACAGCATCAAGATGTGGAACGAGCTGACGATCGCGCTGGCGCTGACCTTTGACAAGGCACAGACCGTGACGCTCGCTGTCGCCGGTTTCCGTGGCTACGCTTCCATCGACTGGGGCGCAATGTCGGCCGCTTCAATCATCACCATCCTGCCCATGGCGCTGTTCGCCATCCTCGCGCAGCGGCGCATCGTCCAGGGGCTCAGCCTCGGCGCAGTCAAGTAAGCCGCAACAGCAACCGATCAACCAAGGAAACGAAGCCATGTCCGCTGTCTCCCTCAAGGGCATCGATATCTCCTACGGGCCGGTCGATGTCGTTCGCAACCTCGATCTCGACATCAAGTCGGGTGAGTTCGTCGTCTTCGTCGGTCCGTCCGGTTGCGGCAAGTCAACGACGCTGCGGCTGATCGCCGGGCTGGAGGAGGGGCGGTCCGGCCATATCGCCATCGGCGACCGGGTTGTCGATACTGTCGATCCCGCCAAGCGCGACGTCGCCATGGTGTTCCAGAACTATGCGCTCTTCCCGCATATGTCTGTCGCCGACAATATTTCCTTCGGTATGCGGCTGCGGCGCGAACCGAAGGAAAAGATCAAGGCGAGCGTCGCCGAGGTGGCGCGCATGGTGGGGCTGCAGGATCACCTGCACAAGCGGCCGGGCGCGCTTTCCGGCGGCCAGCGGCAGCGAGTGGCTTTGGCGCGAGCCATCGTGCGCAAGCCTGCCGTCTTCCTGTTCGATGAACCGCTCTCCAATCTCGACGCCGAATTCCGCGCCGCCATGCGCCATGAGTT
>CAMPIK010000156.1 GCA_946886325.1 uncultured Shinella sp. | reverse complement strand
CCGGCCTTCTTGCCGAAATGGATGCCTTCGGCGAGCCCCTGCACGAGGCCGGCGATGCAGATCTGGTTGACCATCTTGGTGAGCTGCCCGGCACCGGCCGGACCCATCAGGCCGACCATGCGCGCATAGGCGTCGATCACGGGCCGGGCGGTCTCGAAGGTTGCCGCGTCGCCGCCGCACATCACGGTGAGCACGCCGTTTTCGGCACCCGCCTGGCCGCCCGAGACGGGGGCGTCGATGAAGCCGCAGCCCTTCTCCTTCGCCGCCGCATCGAGTTCGCGCGCGACCTCGGCAGAGGCGGTGGTGTTGTCGATCAGGATGGCACCGGCCTTCATGCCGGCAAGAGCGCCGTCGTCGGCGACGGTCACCGAGCGCAGGTCGTCGTCGTTGCCGACGCAGGTGAAGACGAATTCGGCGCCGGCTGCGGCCTCCGCAGGGGTTTTGGCCGCCGTGCCGCCGAATTCGGCAACCCATTTCTCCGCCTTGGCGAAGGTCCGGTTGTAGACCGTGACCTCATGGCCACCCTTGACCTTGAGATGTCCGGCCATGGGATATCCCATCACGCCGAGCCCGATGAATGCGACCTTTGCCATTGCCCGTTCCTCCGCAATCGATGTCGCGAAAGGTGTAGCGGATCGGCAGCGAGGGGGAAACCCCTGTTGCACCAACGGGTTGAAATGTCCGCGAAGCGGTTGGGGACCCTGTCCCTTAGCCGCGATAGCGCGCGATGACGAGATGGCCGGCGATCGGCTCGCCTTCCTCCATGCGCACCGTGATGTCGCCCATCTCGACGAGCGCGAAGCCGGTCGCCTGCAGCCGCTCGCGCACATAGGTCTCGGCATGGGCGAAACGCTGGTGCGGCCCGACCATGAAGCCACGGCCGGCGAAGGTCTGCTCGGGCAGGGTCTCCGACGAGAAGACGAAGAGCCCGCCCGAGGACAGGTTGTCGGCGGCGCCGAAGAACAGCGGCTCCAGCGCGCCGAGATAGGGCAGCACGTCGGTCGCGGTGATCAGGTCGAAGGCGTCTTCCTCGTTGTCGTCAAGGAAATCGACGGCCTCGGCGACAAAGAGCGTCTCGTAAAGGTCCTTCTCATGGGCGAGTTCGACCATGTTTTCGGAAATGTCGATGCCGGTGATGTCTTCCGCCATGTCGCGCAGCGCGCCGCCGGTCAGCCCGGTGCCGCAGCCGAGGTCGAGCACGCGCTTGAACGGGCCGAGTTCCAGCGCCTGCAACCGCTGGCGCACCAGCAGCGGCACGCAATAGTCGAGTTGTTCGACGAGCACGTCTTCGAAGACCTCGGCCTGCTGGTCGAAGAGCGTCATGACATAGGCGTCGGGCGCCTTGTCGGGCGTCTCGCCTTGACCCATGGAGGCGATGCGCACGGCGGCCCCGCCATGATCCTCGGGGTCGAGCACCAGCACCTCGCGGTAGGCGGCGACCGCCGCCTCGATGTCGCCGGCCTTTTCGAGGGCCAAGGCACGGTTATAGGCTTCGCCAAGCGCTTCTTCGTCGATCTTCTTCATGGCGGCTTCTTTAGGCGCGCGGCCGGGCTTTGGCAATCGCTGTGCGGCCGTGCCGGTTCGGAGAAAATAGCGGTTTATCAATTCGCGGAACGGGCGCATCATTGCCGCAACAAAAGTAGAAACGACGAGGAAATGCCATGGCTGGAGACATGCCGACCCTGGTCGGCGCCTTGGAGCGTACAAAACAGATCGGCCCGCCGCTGCCGAGCAATTCGGCGGAATCGATGAACCTGATGGTGCATTATTACCGCGGCGAGCTCGGCCGCATGGCCGGCTGGCGCGACCGCATCGACCAGACCTCCAACTGGGCGATCACCGTCGTCGCGGCGCTGCTGTCGGTGTCGCTCTCGACGCCGACCTCGCATCATGGCGTGCTGCTCTTCGCGATCCTGCTGATCACGCTGCTGCTGATGATCGAGGCGCGCCGCTACCGCTTCTTCGACGTCTACCGGGCGCGGGTGCGCCAGCTCGAACGGCATTATTTCGCGGAGTTCATGAGCCCGCATGGCGATATTGCCGTCGACTGGGCGGCGGCGATCGCCAAGAGCCTGCGCAAGCCGGAATTCCTGATCAGCTATCGCGTGGCGGCATGCCGGCGGCTGAGGCGTAACTATTGCTGGATGTATCTCATCCTGCTGCTGGCATGGAGCCTGAAGATCTCGTCGTCGACCATGCAGGTCGAGGGGGCGAAGACGGATGTGGCACTCTCCTTCGACACGATCCTCGCGCATGCGGCCTTCGGTCCGATCAACGGTGCATTCGTCATCGGCTTCGTGGCCGTTTTCTATGCGGCGGTATTCTATGGATCGATGCGGGTCGACATGTCGGACACGGAACTCGCGCACGGTTCCGTGCACGTCTGAACCGACAACTTCGCGCGGCGAGCCGTCAGTTGATGACGAATTCGCCCTTCAGCGCGCGCCATTCGCTGGCCGAGATCAGCTTGCGGTGGATGTAGCGCACCGAATGCAGCGGCCCGTCGAGCGTTTCCTGCCAGAATTTGAGGAAGCTCTTCATCTCCGGGAAATCAGGGGCGATGTCGTAGTGCTGCCAGATATAGGTCTGCAGGAAATTCTGGTGATCGGGCATGCGGTAGAGAATCTGCGCGGTCGTCAGGCCGTAACCCTTGAGCTGCATTTCCAGATCGTTCGTCATTCGGGACCTCATCGCGTGGTGAATGATGGTCCGTATGATTGAAGCGCGCGAGCGGTTAATCAAGTCTTGACTTTTGTCGATGAAAAGCGATATTTTTCGCGAAATCAAGGGGTTAGCAGCAGTCCTGAGAGAGTGCTGCCAAGTGTCCCGGCCGGCCGTCAGCGCTTCAGGTGACGCGTCAGGCGGGCTTCCAGCCAGGCCCAGAGATTGCGCAGCAGTTCCACGATGACGAGATACATCAGCGCCGCCCAGAGATAGGCCTGGTAGTCGAAGGTGCGCGAGAAGGCGCGGCGCGTCTCGCCCATCAGGTCGAAGACGGTGACGATGGCGACGATGGCCGAGCCCTTGATCATCAGGATGATCTCGTTGCCATAGGGCCTGAGCGCCACGATCATCGCCTGCGGCAGGATGATCTTGAAGAAGGCGATGCGCGGCGGGATTCCGAGGGCGGCCGCCCCTTCATGCTGGCCGCGCGACACGCTCTGGATGGCGCCGCGCAGGATTTCCGCCTGGTAGGCGGCGGTGTTCAGCGTGAAGGTCAGGAGCGCGCAGTTCCAGGCGTCGCGGAAGAACCACCAGAGGCCGATCTCGCGCAGTTCCGCCGAAAAGCTTCCGAGGCCGTAATAGACGAGGAAGAGCTGGGTCAGCAGCGGCGTGCCGCGGAAGAAATAGACGTAGGCATAGGAGAGCCACGCGAAGAGCGGGTTCTTCGACATGCGGGCGAAGGCGAGCGGCAGCGACAGTAGTCCGCCGAGCAGGCCGGATGCCGTTACCAGCATCAGCGTGACGCCGAGCCCGCAGAGATAGTTCGGCCCGTAGCGCGTGAACTTCTCGACATCCCAGCCGCCGGTGATCATCATGAAGATGCCGACGCCGAGCGCCAGCCAGACGCCCATGAAGAGATTGCCGAAGAAGCGTGAGGTCGTGTAGCGGGCTGGCGGGACGGGCGGCGGCGCCTGCGGCGGAATGAGGGTGGTGACGAAGCTCATCGCGCGACCTCCGAACGTTTGGTGCGTCGCTCGATATGGGAAAAGACGATCGAGGACAGGAAGGCGAGCACCAGGAAGAGCAGGCAGGCGATGGCGTAGAACTGGAACGCCTCCTTCGTCACGCGGGCGGCGACGCCGGTCTGGCGCAGGATGTCGGGCAGGCCGATCACAGAGACAAGCGCCGTGTCCTTCAGGAGCGCCATCCAGAGATTGCCGAGGCCGGGAAGGGCGATGCGCACGAGCTGCGGCAGCACGATGAGGCGCATGGTGCGGCCATGGTGCAGGCCGAGCGCATATCCCGCCTCGTACTGGCCGCGCGGAATGGCCTTGAAGGCCGAGAGCAGCACTTCCGAACAATAGGCCGAGAAGACGACGCCGAGCGCGATCATGCCGGCGAAGAAGGCATTGATCTCGACCGCGCCGTCATAGCCGACCGAGGCGAGCAGGTTCTGGACGAGGATCTGCAGGCCGTAATAGACGATGAAGAGCGTCAGCAGTTCCGGCAGGCCGCGGAAGATCGTCGTGTAGATGTTGGCGGCAAGCCGCAGCGAGCGCTCTTCCGATTGCTTGGCGAGCGCGATGAAGAAGCCGAAGACGAGGCCGACCGGCAGGGTCGCGACCGCAAGGCTCGCGGTCACCAGGAAGCCCAGCGCGATCTCGTCGCCCCAGCCGGCATCGCCGCAGGCCAGAAGCGTCTCTCCGCCGAACAGTGTGAACACGCCGACCGGGCCGCAGAGCGGATCGACGATTGCGAGAACGGTGGACACCGCCTCGACGATGGCGGCGAAGAATCCGCTCATGCCAACTGAACCCCCAAAGCGCTTTGCGCGTTCTTTTTTATCGTGCCTTCGGCACCGTTCTTATGTGGCAGTTCTCAAACAAAAACGGCGGGAGAGCAAGCCCTCCCGCCGGTGCATTTCGATCATGGCATGACAATTCGCCCGCATGAAGAGGGCGAGCCGCCTGTCAGTCGCCGTAGACGTCGAAGGCGAAGTACTTGGCGTTGATTTCCTGGTACTTGCCGCTTTCGCGGATCGCGGCGATGGCCGCGGTGAACTTGTCGGCAAGCGCGGTCTCGCCCTTGCGCACGGCAATGCCGGCGCCTTCGCCGTTGATCACCGGATCGATCGGCAGCGTGCCGAGCAGCTTGCAGCAGGCGCCGTCTTCGGTCTTCAGCCATTCCGACAGCACGACGACGTCATCGACGACGGCATCGACGCGGCCGTTGGCGACGTCGAGCTTGTATTCGTCAGCCGTCGGGTAGAGCTTGATCTCGGACTCCTTCATATGCGCTTCGGCATAGTTGGAATGCGTGGTCGAGGCCTGGGCACCGATGATCTTGCCGGCGAGTGCCGCCTCGGTCGCTTCCGTCAGCTCGGAATCCTTCGGCACGGCGATGGCCGGCGGCGTGTTGTAATACTTCTTGGAGAAGTCGACCTGCTGCTTGCGCTCTTCCGTGATCGACATGGAGGCGATGATCGCGTCGAACTTCTTGGCGATCAGTGCGGGGATGATACCGTCCCAGTCCTGCGTGACGAAGGTGCATTCGGCCTTCATCTCTTCGCAGAGCGCCTTGGCGATGTCGACGTCGAAGCCGGTGAGCGTGCCGTCCGATTCCAGGTTGTTGAAGGGCGGATAGGCGCCCTCGGTGCCGATGACCAGCTTCTCGCCTTCCGCCATCGCGGAACCCGCGAAGAGCGCGATGACGGCGGCGGACGCCGCCATGGTGAGACGTTTGGAGATACGCATTTTGATCCTCTCTGTTATCGGTGCCGGCTTGTTGCTTCTTTTCCGGCAACCGTCTGGCAGTGAACGTCAACGTCCACTTGGCTGCGATAATCGACCGCTTTTCCGGAAAAAATCAACTGCTAATCGACCGTTCCGCAGCCGTCTCCGGAACAAAGACGGCAGGGCGGCGTTTGCCGGCCTCTTGCCATGAATGCTGTCCGAATGGCCCGTTCATCGTGAGTTAAGGCGGGAAAGACTAGGTCTGTACCGTGCTTGAACCGGCCGTTTCCGAATCCAACCAAGCTGGAAACACAAATTCGCCGGGAATGACTGATCCAACCTTGCGCCTTGACGGCAACGGGTCAACGACGAGGGAAGAAACATGGGTAATCGAACCAAACTGCTTGCGACGGTGGCTTTGCCGCTGGCGGCGCTGATCTGGCAGCCGGCCTACGCCGCTGCCGTCAGACCCGCCATGGACGTGACCGCGAGCAACGTCATCCTGGCGCAGGCCGAGGAACTGAGCCCGCAGGAACTGCGCAAGCAGCGCCAGGAGCAGCGCAAGAAGGCACAGGAACAGCGCCAGCAGCGGCAGGAACAGCGCAAGAACGCGCAGGAGCAGCGCCAGCAGAAGCGTGAGAACGCACAGCAGGAGCAGCAGCAGGATCGCAAGGCCGGCCAGCAGGCCGAAGAGCGCCGCAAGGCACAGCAGCAGCGCCAGCAGCAGGCCGAGCAGAAGAAGCAGCAGGCCGAGCAGCAGAAGGC
>CAMPIK010000155.1 GCA_946886325.1 uncultured Shinella sp. | reverse complement strand
GCTCAACAACACGCTGCAGGACATCATGGTCCGCTTCGAGCGCATGCGCGGCAAGGACGTGCTCTGGCAGCCGGGCATGGACCACGCGGGCATCGCGACGCAGATGGTCGTCGAGCGCAAGCTCATGGAACAGCAGCTGCATCGCCGCACCATGGGCCGCGAGGCCTTCATCGACAAGGTCTGGGAGTGGAAGGCGGAATCGGGCGGCCTGATCTTCAACCAGCTCCGCCGCCTCGGCGCCTCCTGCGACTGGTCGCGCGAACGCTTCACCATGGACGAGGGCCTGTCCGAGGCCGTTCTGGAAGTCTTCGTCGCGCTCTACAAGGAAGGCCTGATCTATCGCGGCAAGCGGCTCGTCAACTGGGATCCGAAGTTCGAGACGGCGATTTCCGATCTCGAGGTCGAGAACCGCGAGGCCGACGGCCACATGTGGCACTTCAAGTATCCGCTGGCCGGCGGCGAGACCTATACCTATGTCGAGAAGGACGCCGACGGTAATGTCGTGCTCGAGGAGGAGCGCAACTACATCTCGATCGCGACGACCCGGCCCGAGACGATGCTGGGCGACGGCGCCGTTGCGGTGCATCCCTCCGACGAGCGCTATCGGCCGATCGTCGGCAAGCTTTGCGAGATTCCGGTCGGTCCAAAGGAGCATCGCCGCCTGATCCCGATCATCACCGACGAATATCCGGACCCCGATTTCGGCTCCGGCGCCGTCAAGATCACCGGCGCGCATGACTTCAACGACTATCAGGTCGCCCGCCGCAACCATATCCCGCTCTATCGCCTGATGGACGGCACGGCGACGATGCGCACCGACGGCGAGCCCTATGCGGTCTATGCCGCGCAGGCGCTGGAGATCGCGAAGTCGGGCCGGCTGCCGGGCGAGGCGGAGGTCGACGACATCAATCTCGTCCCGGACGAATATCGCGGTCTCGACCGCTACGCCGCCCGCAAGCTGATCGTCGAGGCGATCAATGCGGAAGGCCTTGCCGTCACCGTCAAGGACGCCGAGGGGCAGGACGTGCCCTATGTCGAGAGCAAGAAGATCATGCAGCCCTTCGGCGACCGCTCCGGCGTCGTCATCGAGCCGATGCTGACCGACCAGTGGTTCGCCGACGCCAAGACGCTCGCCAAGCCGGCGATCGACAGCGTGCGCGAGGGACGGACAAACTTCGTTCCGAAGAACTGGGAAAAGACCTATTTCGACTGGATGGAAAACATCGAGCCCTGGTGCATCTCGCGCCAGCTCTGGTGGGGACACCAGATTCCGGCCTGGTACGGCCCGGACGGCCAGGTCTTCGTCGAGAAGACCGAGGAAGAGGCGCTGCACGCCGCCATCCAGCACTATATCGCCCATGAAGGTCCGATGAAGGCCTATGTCGAGGACCTCCTGGAGAATTTCCGGCCGGGCGAAATCCTGACACGCGACGAGGACGTGCTCGACACCTGGTTCTCCTCCGCGCTCTGGCCCTTCTCGACGCTCGGCTGGCCGGAGAAGACGCCGGAACTGAAGAAATATTACCAGACCGACGTGCTCGTCACCGGTTTCGACATCATCTTCTTCTGGGTCGCCCGGATGATGATGATGGGCCTTCATTTCATGAAGGACGAGGCGGGAACGCCGGTCGAACCCTTCCACACGGTCTATGTCCACGCGCTGGTGCGCGACAAGAGCGGGCAGAAGATGTCGAAGTCGAAGGGCAACGTCATCGACCCGCTCGACCTCATCGACGAATATGGCGCCGACGCGCTGCGTTTCACGCTCGCCATCATGGCGGCGCAGGGGCGCGACGTGAAGCTCGATCCGGCGCGCATCGCCGGCTATCGCAATTTCGGCACCAAGCTCTGGAACGCGACGCGCTTCGCCGAGATGAACGGGGTCAAGGCCGATCCGCAATTCGTGCCGGAAGCGGCAGCCGTGACGATCAACCGCTGGATCCTGACAGAACTCGCCCGCACGGCGCGCGACGTCACCGAGGCGATCGAGACCTATCGCTTCAACGATGCGGCAGGCACGCTCTACCGCTTCATCTGGAACCAGTTCTGCGACTGGTATCTCGAACTGCTGAAGCCGATCTTCAGCGGCGAGGACGAAGGCGCGAAGGCGGAATCGCAGGCCTGCGCCGCCTATGTGCTGGAGGAGACCTACAAGCTCCTCCATCCGTTCATGCCCTTCATGACGGAGGAACTCTGGGCGCACACGGCCGGCGAGGGCCGCAGCCGCGACGGACTGATCTGCCATGCCGAATGGCCGGCGCCGGCCTATGCGGACGATGCCGCCGCCGACGAGATCAACTGGCTGATCGACCTCGTCTCGGGCATCCGCTCGGTCCGCGCCGAAATGAACGTGCCGCCGGCGGCCGTCGCGCCGCTGGTCATGGTCGGTGCGAATGCGCTGACCCGCAAGCGGCTCGAACGGCATGACCCGGCAATCCGCCGACTTGCCCGCGTCGAGGCGATCACCCATGCCGATGCCGCCCCGAAGGCCGCCGCGCAGATCGTGGCCGGCGAGGCGACCGCCTGCCTGCCGCTCGGCAGTCTCATCGACCTTGCGGCGGAGACCGCCCGTCTCGAAAAGGCGATCGCCAAGGCGCGCGCCGAGGCCGACCGGATCAATGGCAAGCTCGCCAACGAGAAGTTCGTGGCGAACGCCCGGCCGGAGGTGGTGGAGGCAGAACGCGAGCGTCTGACGGAACTGACGCAGCAGCTGGAAGGCCTCACCGTCGCCCTGTCGCGTGTCAGGGAAGCCGGCTGACGACCGTCGATTCCGCCGAATCGCCCGTTATCCACGGTCGCGTCCCACCGGGCGCGGCCGTTTTGCCGCTTTTGGGACCATTTTGGCGTTTGTTGTCGAAATGTGACAGATGGCTTACGTTTGCGAATAAAATTCTAATTATCGGTTATTTCATACAGCAATTCCGGAAAAACATTCCGAACCCCTAAATTATTGAGGGTCTTCAAGAAAAGCTTACGTAATTTTTTGGGCGTAGCGTGAGATTCACCCGCAAAAAGTGGGATTTGCCAACGCTGTAGGCCTTCCGGATAGTGGCCGCACGCTGCAGCGCGCCGATGGTCGTGCTGTCGCCAACACGGGGAGGAATATGATGTTCAAGACAACCTTGCGAAGCGGAGCCCTTGCGCTTCTTGCGGCGGCGACGGCCGGCGGCGCGGTGCAGGCTGGTGGTTTCAACCGCGGCACGGCCGATACCGATCTCCTGTTCGAGGACGGGACGGTGGTCATTCGCGGCGAGGCGACCTATGTCGCGCCGCGGCGCGGCTACAATACGATCAACGGCGTCGCGAGCGGCGATCCTGATTATTCCGACAATTATTTCGTGCCGAACTTCGCGGCGAAGTTCCAGATCATGGAACAGTTCGCCTGCGTCGCCACCTATACGCAGCCCTTCGGCGGTTCGACGACCTACGGCCCGCAGGCCCAGCTTGCGGAATTCATCAACACGGGCAACGCGACGTTCCACAAGGAATTCATCACGCACGAATACGGCGCGACCTGCGACTACAAGGTCGCGGCCGGCCAAGGCAATTTCCACCTGCTCGGCGGCGTCTTCCTGCAATCCTTCTCCTACACCGAGGAGACGGCGGCGGGCACGCTCGACCTCGATGACAACAGCGCGCTCGGCTACCGCATCGGCGGCGCCTACGAGATCCCGGAATACGCTTTCCGCGCGCAGATCATGTATCGCTCCGAGATTGAGCATGACGTCGAGGGCCAGTTCCAGCCGCTGGGTCTGGCGCCGCTGCTCGGCAGCGTCCCCGTCTATGCCGACGGTGCCGGCACGCTGCCGCAGTCGCTGAAGGTCAGCCTTCAGACCGGCGTTGCACCCGGCTGGCTCGTTTACGGTTCGGTTGAGTGGACGGACTGGAGCGTGCTGCAGACGCTCGACTACAATATCGCCGGCCTCGGCCCGCTCAGCACCAACTATTTCTGGCGCGACGGCTGGACCGTGCAGGCGGGCGTCGCCCATTCCTTCACGGAATCGGTTGCCGGTACGGTCAATCTGACCTGGGACCGCGGCGTCGGCACAGGTGCTGATATCATGTCGGACACCTGGACGGTCGGCGTCGGAACCTCGATCAAGGGCGGTCCCGGCGAGCTTCGTCTCGGCGCCGGCGTCAGCTACCTGACGTCCGGCAGCCAGTCGGTGGCAGATGGCGCGAGCTATAATGCGACGGCCGACGGAGACTATGCCTACGGCCTCACGGCGTCCTACATGATCAAGTTCTGATCTCTGCGGATATGCCCGAATTCGAAGCCCGGCCGGTTCGTCCTGCCGGGCTTCTTGGTTAATGAAGTGTTGCCATGGCGGCGTTCCGCAAGAATCTTCACAGAGACCGCCGCGTTGTTGTGTCGAAATCGCAACACATTTTTTTCCATAGTTTGCTAGACAATTGCTGAAGGCCGAATTGTCCATTTCCCGCCACAAACGGGGAGCAGCGATGTGGCCAACGAGACGCGCGAAAAGAAGCGCTCAAGGAAACGATGACCCTGTTGATCTCATTGCCGCTGGACCACCCGATGGAGCGCCATGATGGCGCCGGCCTGCCGGAGGTTTTTGCGCGCACAGCGATGAATGGCGGTCGCGGTCAGGCCATGCAGATGGCCGGATCGATCGAGCAATTGACGGAATACCGCATGCGGGCCGCGTCCAGCCGACGCGGCACTGCGGAAGATAGTAGCTGCCATGTATCTCTCTGAGTCAAAGCAAATGCGCGTTATCGTCCTCGGCCTCAGCCTGTCTCTGGCCCAGGGTATTTCAGGCAAGGCACTCGCCTTCGATCCGGATTCCGGCATCACGAAGGAAAGCGGTCCCTTCGACCTCTTCAAGTTCGGCTTCTTCTCCTACAAGGAGGGGCGCAAGAACGACGCCGTCGAGGCCTATCGCTATGCGGCCGAGAAGGGCCATACCGGCTCGCGCTGGGCGCTCGCCAACATGTATGCCGATGGCGACGGGGTGGCGGAGAACGACTTCGAGGCCTTCAAGATCTACAGCGACATCGCCCGCCAGGGCATCGAGCCCGGATCGGAAGATACCGGCTTCTTCGTCAATGCACTGATGGCGCTTGCCGGATATTATCGCCGCGGCATTTCGGACAGTCCCGTCAAGGTCGACCTCGCGCAGGCGCGCCAGCTCTATTTTCAGGCGGCCTCCACCTTCGGCGTGCCGGAGGCGCAGTTCCAGCTCGCACAGATGATCCTTGCAGGCGAGGGCGGTGCCTCCAACGTGCATCAGGCCAAGAAATGGCTGAACCGGGCGCGCAAGAACGGCCATGCCGGCGCGATGGGCGTCTTCGGCAATGTTCTGTTCCACGAAGGGCAGGGCGCACGCGGCCTCGCCTTCATGACGGCAGCCCTCGACTATTGCACGCCGAAGGAGCGCACCTGGCTGCAGGGTCTCCAGGAAGAAGCCTTTGCGATCGCATCCGAAGACGAGCGCCGTCGCGCCGTGGCGCTCGCGCAGGGCATCCGCATCGACAGCGACGACTGACGTCGTCTTCCGTCAGGACAGTCTCAGGCCGCGAAGCTGAAAATACCAGCCACCGGCACGTGGTCGGACGGCTTTTCCCAGGCACGCACGTGCTTCTCGATCGCCGTCGACTGAAGGCGGTCGGCAGCTTCCGCCGACAGCATCAGGTGATCGATGCGAATGCCGTTGTTCTTCGGCCAGCAGCCGGCCTGATAATCCCAGAACGAATAGAGCGGCGTCTCGTCGGTGCAGGCGCGCACCGCATCGGTGAAGCCAAGATGCTCGAGCCGACGGAAGGCCGAGCGCGTCGGCGGCAGGTAGAGCGCGTCGTTCGCCCAGACCTTGACGTCGAAACAATCGTGCGGTTCCGGAATGACATTGTAGTCGCCGGCCAGAATCAGCGGCTCTTCCAGCGCAAGCCTGTCTTCCGCAAAGGCGATCAGCCGCTCCATCCAGCCGAGCTTGTAGGGATATTTGACGGGATCCTCAGGCGGATTTCCGTTCGGCAGGTAGATCGAGCAGACGCGAACGACGCCGCCCTCGACCGAAAAGACGCCCTCGATGAAGCGGGACTGTTCGTCGCCGTCGTCGCCCGGCAGGCCGCGATTGATCTCGTCCGGCCGGACCTTCGACAGGAGCGCGACGCCGTTGAAACCCTTCTGGCCATGGGTCTCGACATGATAGCCGAGCGCCTCGATCTCGCTGCGCG
>CAMPIK010000154.1 GCA_946886325.1 uncultured Shinella sp. | reverse complement strand
TTGATGCGGATGATCGCCTCGTAGGTGCGGCCGACGTCCTGCGGGTCGATCGGCAGGTAGGGCACCTCCCAGACCGGCTTGTTGGCCTTGCGGATCGCCTTCATGCCCTTGTTGATCGCGTCCTGATGCGAGCCGGAGAAGGCCGTGTAGACCAGTTCGCCGACATAGGGGTGGCGTTCGGGGATGACCATCTCGTTGGAATATTCGTAGACCGCCTTGATGCGCTCGATGTCGGAGCAGTCGAGCTTCGGATCGACGCCCTGCGTGTACATGTTGAGCGCCAGCGTCACGACATCGACATTGCCCGTGCGCTCGCCATTGCCGAAGAGCGTGCCCTCGACGCGGTCCGCGCCCGCCATCAGCGCCAGTTCGGTCGCCGCGATGCCGGTGCCGCGGTCGTTGTGCGGATGCAGCGAGATGATGCAGTTCTCGCGGTTGTCGATGTTGCGGCACATCCATTCGATCTGGTCGGCATAGATGTTCGGCGTCGCCATCTCGACGGTGGACGGCAGGTTGAGGATCAGCTTGTTGTCGGCCGTCGGCTTCACGATCTCGACGACCGCGTTGCAGATCTCGAGCGCCACGTCGAGTTCGGTGCCGGTGAAGCTTTCCGGCGAATATTCGAAACGAAAACCGCCGCCGGCCTTGGCCGCCATGTCGGTGATCATCTTGGCGGCGTCGGTCGCGATCTGCTTGATGCCGGCGACGTCCTTGCCGAAGACGACGCGGCGCTGCAATTCGCTCGTCGAATTGTAGAAGTGGATGATCGGGTGCCTGGCGCCTTCGAGCGACTCGAAGGTCCGCGTGATCAGTTCGGGCCGGCACTGCACCAGGACCTGCAGCGACACGTCGTCGCCGACATTGCCGTTTTCGACGCACCAGCGGGCGAAGTCGAAGTCTGTCTGGGAGGCGGAGGGGAAACCGATCTCGATTTCCTTGAAGCCCATGTCGAGCAGGAGCTGGAACATGCGGGTCTTGCGGTCATGGCCCATCGGGTTGACCAGCGACTGGTTGCCGTCGCGCAGATCGACCGAACACCAGATCGGCGCCTCGGTGATCGTCTTCGATGGCCAGGTGCGGTCGGCGATGTCGATCTGCGGATAGGGCTGATACTTTTCCGCGGCGTTCGGCATGCCCTCTTTCACGGAATGCGTCTTCAAAATCATCGTCGTCTCTTCCTCGTCCCGCACCTGCCTCGCGCTCATAGCGTATCGCTTGAAGTCATGCGACGGCAAATGCTGCCCCAGGGGGCCAAATCGGTCTTGAATGATTGTGAAAGGAGCTCTAGCCGGCGAGGCTTTTCGGCCGCCGGGCGCTCCTCAAAGAACCCGGCAACCGCGTGTAAGGCCGAGGAGAAGAAGCGAGGTGATGGCGCGCGAACGCTCCCGAACGGCATATCCGCCGCGGGAAACCCGATCGATGATCTGAGCGCCAGTCTTCAACATGAGCCGGCTTATATCTGCAACCTGCCTAAAGGGCAAGCAGCATGCGCATGAAACTTGTGCAGGCGCTGCAACGTTGGAGATTGATGATGAAGCCTGTAGAACGGTCACGCGATCGACTGGAGAGACCGATGAGACCCATTGCCATTCTGATGCTGCTTGCCGTTGCCGGCTGCACCACCGCCCCGCCGTCGCAGAAGACCATCGACGACAATGCCTATTGCACCCGTCTTTACGGCGCGATCCACGACGAGAAGCAGAGCTGCCTCTACGAACGCTCGATCGGCAACAACGATCCGCGCGATCCGTTCCCGCGGTCGCGGAACCCGGCATAGAAAAGCCGCCCCGTCAGCTTGCCGGAGCGGCCTTTTCGTCGTTTGCGATCTGACGCTGGTCAGATTTCCGTCTGTGCCGTCACGATGCGCGAGACGAGACCGTAGGCCTTGGCTTCCTCTGCCGACAGCCAGTAGTCGCGGTCGGTGTCCTTGGCGATCTTGTCCACCGGCTGGCCGGTCGCTTCCGCGAAGATCCGGTTCAGGCGCTCGTTCATCTTGATGATCTCGCGGGCCTGGATTTCGATGTCGGACGCCATGCCGCGCGTGCCGCCGGAGGGTTGGTGCAGCAGGAAGCGGGTGTTCGGCAGGCAGATGCGGCGCTCCTTGGGAACGGCCACGTAGATCAGCGCGCCGGCGGATGCCACCCAGCCCGTGCCGATCATCCAGACCTTGGGCTTGATGAACTTGATCATGTCGTGGACCGAGTCGCCCGATTCGACATGCCCGCCTGGCGAGTTGACGTAGATGCGGATGTCCTCGTCGCTGGCGGCGGCGAGCGCCACCAGTTGCGAGCAGACCTTCTGCGCCAGTTCCTGGTTGATGCCGCCATAGATGAAGATCGAACGCGACTTGAAAAGATTCGCCTCCGTTTCCTTGCCCAGCGGCAGTTCCGTCTTCTTGTCTTCCTCGTCGCTCATCCGCAGTTCTCCGCGATTTCGTCTCAAAAATTCGTGTCGCTGTCAGATAGTGCGACTCGGTTGCCATGACAATGCAACAAAACCGCCGTCCGGCGATAGGGGGCGGCGGGGCTGCCGGCAAACAGGGTAAACGGCGGGGCGGAGATCGGGGCGCCGTCTACGCAATTCGCGTATGGACTTGCGCCCGCGCGCCCTCCTAAGATGCCAGCCGTATTCAGGAAACGGAACGTCCGGACGGCCTCCCGCGTCCGGGCGAGAACGGGGACACGATGATCAGACGCTTCATTCTTTCGCTGACGGCACTTGCGCTTTCGACGGCACCGGCCTTCGCCCATCTCAATCCGCAGGAGCACGGCTCCTTCATGGCCGGCTTCTCACATCCGCTCTTCGGCCTCGACCATATCCTCGTCATGGTGGCCGTCGGCCTCTGGGCGTCGCAGATCGGCGGCCGTGCGCTCTGGCTGGTGCCTGCCGCCTTCGTCGGCACGATGGCGTTCGGCTTCGGTCTCGCGGTCGCAGGCGTCGATCTTCCCTTCGTCGAGCCGGCGATCCTCGCCTCGGTGGTGGCACTCGGCCTGCTCGTCGCGATGGCCGCGCGCTTCGACACGATCGCCTCGGCGGCCATCGTCGCCGCGTTTGCCCTGTTCCACGGCCATGCCCATGGCGGCGAACTCGGCGCGGCGGGTGCCGCATCCTTCGGCATCGGCTTCGTCGTTGCGACGGCGCTGCTCCACGCCGCCGGCATCGCGATCGGCATCGGTGTCGCGCGCATCGCCAATGGTGCGATCCTTGCCCGCATCATCGGCGGGCTGACGGCGGTGACCGGCGTCGCGTTGATCTTCGGCTGATCCCGGTCAGGGTACGCTACTAGGCCGCGGCCAGCCGGTTGCGGCCATGCGGCGCGTCGAGGTCGAGGTCCGGTCCGACGGGCACGATGCCGGTCGGATTGATCGTCTTGTGGCTGCGGTAATAGTGTTCCTTGATGTGCCGCAGATTAACGGTCTCCGCGACACCGGGCCATTGATAGAGTTCGCGCAGGTAGCCGGAGAGGTTCGGGTAGTCGGCGATGCGGCGGATGTTGCATTTGAAGTGGCCGACATAAACCGGGTCGAAGCGCACGAGCGTGGTGAAGAGGCGCCAGTCCGCTTCGGTGATCGTGTCGCCGGTCAGGTAACGGTGCGCGCCAAGACGGTCTTCAAGCGTGTCCAGCGTTTCGAAGAGCTTTGCGACCGCGCCGTCATAGGCCTCTTGCGTTGTCGCGAAGCCGGCCTTGTAGACGCCGTTGTTGACGGTGTCGTAGATCAGCGCGTTCAGTTCGTCGATCTCGCCGCGCAGGCGTTCCGGGTAGAAATCGTCCTTTGAGCCGGTCAGGCCGTCGAAGGCCGAATTGAACATGCGGATGATTTCGGCGGATTCGTTGGAGACCATGCGGTTCTGCTGCTTGTCCCAGAGAACAGGCACGGTGACGCGGCCGGAATAGCTGGGGTCGGCCTTCACGTAGACCTGCCACAGCGCCCGCGAGCCGAAGAGATGATCGACGGTGCCGCCGTTCTCGCCCTTGAACTCCCAGCCGTTCTCCAGCATCAGCGGATCGACGACGGAGACCGTGATCAGGTCTTCGAGCTTCTTCAGCTTGCGGAAGATCAGCGTGCGGTGCGCCCAGGGACAGGCGAGCGAGACATAGAGATGGTAGCGGCCGGCCTCCGCCTTGAAGCCCGCCTCGCCGGAGGGGCCGGCCGAGCCGTCGGCGGTGATCCAGTTCCGGAACTGCGATTCCGAGCGCTTGAAATGGCCCTTGGTCGCCTTCGTATCGTACCAGACATCCTTCCAGACGCCTTCCACCAGCATGCCCATGCGTGATCTCCCGTCGCGGCCGGGCTCGACTGCCCGCCTTCATGTCGTTCATAGATAGCGTAAGGGAGCGGTCGGGACAGGCCCGAATTGCTGAACAGTGCGTTTTGCACTTTGACAGATGAAAAAATTCTGGTATCCGCGTTTTCAGCTTTGCGATGCCATGGTGGCCTCGCCCTTGCCTGGTGCCAGTTCGATGTTCCTTCCGGGAAACCCACGACGACGCTGATGCTCGAGACGCCCTTGCGGCGCCGCCATCCCTGCTTATCGTCACACGGTTCCTGTCACCATGCTCAAGCTCAAGCACGATCTCGTCTACCTGACCGAAGACGCGTCCCATGACGCGGCCATCGAACATATCAACGAAGAAGCCTTCGGCCCCGGCCGGCATGTGCGTGCCGCCGCCCGCATTCGCGAGCAGGGGCCGCATGACCGCTCGCTCTCCTTCATCTGCGCCGACGACGGCGAGACGATCGCCTCCGTGCGCATGACGCCGGTGCTGGCGGGCGGTGTGAAGGCGCATCTGCTCGGGCCGCTCGCCGTCCGGCCGTCGCACAAGAACCAGGGCATCGGGCGGGAACTGGTGCGCATCGCCGTCGAGGCGGCGCGGCGCAAGGGATCGGAGGCGGTCATCCTCGTCGGCGATCCGCCCTATTACCAGCCGCTCGGTTTCGAGAAGGTCGCCTGGAATGCGCTCGCCTTTCCGGGACCTGTCGATCCCGGCCGGGTGCTGGTCGTGCCGATCGCAGCGGATACGCACGAGCGCCTCAGGGGCACCATCGCCTGGCGCCCCTGAGCGCGGTCGCGACTTAACGTCCCTCGCGGTACCACATGGCCGAGAAGGCGAGCAGCAGCAGGCCGACGCCGCCGAAGCCGGCGAAGAGCGGCAGGCTGTTGATGCCCTTGAGAACGGTCTCGTCGGTCATGCGCAGCGACAGGCGCTGGTCGTCGGCGGCACGCACGGCACCGGAGACCGGCAGCAGCGGCGGGATCGACAGCGCGCCCTCGGCATCCGCGACCCTGAGCACCGTGCCTTTCGTCGCCTCGGCCAGCGGCTTCAGCGTCTCCGTCGTGGAAATCGTTGCCTTGAACTCCGGCGCATCGACCGCGCCGACATGGACGAGCGCCGAGAGGCCGTCGTTTTCGATCTCGTAGAGGCCGGTCTCGCCGGTCGGGACTTCGGCGCGGTAGAGGCCGGGCTCGTCCTCGGTGAGCGTCACCTGCCGGGTTTCGCCGGAGGGCGTCTTCAGCGTGGCCAGCCCCGGCGCGTCACCGATCGTCTGGCGGGTGATTTCGAGCGTGCGCCCGAGGGCGCGGGCCGTCAGCGCCTCTTCCTCCAGCGCCGGTTCCTGCATCAGCCAGTGCGCGGTACGGCGATAGAGCGAGACATGCGGGCCACCGCCTTCGAAGCCGCGCGCCCAGAGCCAGCCGTGGTCGGACAGAAGCATGGCGACGCGGCCGCGCCCGGCGCGGTTCAGCACGAGGAGGGGGCTGCCGTTCGCCGCTTCCATGATGGTATTGCCCTGCGAGGAGGAGACATCGACGCTGCGGAACCAGCGGCCCCACTGCGGCGGTTCCTCGCCGGCGCCTTCGAGCCCGCGGGTCACCGGATGTTTGCGGCCCTGTTCGGAGAGGCGCGGATAGAAGGCCGTCTCGCTGACGGCGCCGGTCGGGTTGGCCGGCAGGACGACGGAGAGCGGCGTCTGCGCGATCGAGTCATTGCCGGCATGTTCGGGGCCGGCCGCGATCAGCAGCGCGCCGCCGTTTTCGACATATTGCGCGATGTTGTCATAGTAGAGGATCGGCAGCACGCCGCGATGCTGGTAGCGGTCGAAGATGATGAGATCGAACTCGTTGATCTTGTCGACGAAGAGTTCGCGGGTCGGGAAGGCGATCAGCGACAGTTCGTTGATCGGCGTGCCGTCCTGCTTTTCCGGCGGACGCAGGATGGTGAAGTGGACGAGGTCGAC
>CAMPIK010000153.1 GCA_946886325.1 uncultured Shinella sp. | reverse complement strand
CGTGCCCGATCCCGCGCAGTGGGAAACCGAGGTGGCAATCCGCCTTGCCCCGTCAACCCGCGCCGATTGAAGACCATTTCCAAGGGAGTGAGACCAATGACCATACAGCCGCGCATTGCGCCGGATGCCACCCACGAACTCTACATCGAACGCATCTTCGACGCGCCTGTTGAACTGGTGTTCCGTGTCTGGTCCTCTCCCGAACACCTCGCCCGCTGGTGGGGTCCGAAGGACTTCACCCCCCATTCGATCCGCATGGATTTCCGGGAAGGCGGAGCCTGGTCGAGCGTCATCCGCTCACCGGACGGGCGGGACCATCAGATGGCCGGCACATACCGGACCATCGAAGAGAATCGTCGCCTGGTCTTTACCTTCGCATGGATCGACGAGAACGGTCCCGCGGCGGAAACCCTGATCACCGTGACGTTCGAGGAGATGGAAGGCGGCCGCACGAAAGTCGGCTTCCATCAGTCACCCTTCGAGACCGAGCGCGACCGCGACAGCCATGCGGAAGGCTGGGGCGAATGCCTGGCGCGGCTTGCGGCCTATGTCGAGGGAGACGCCCGTGGCTGAACACGCGTCCCGCAAGGCGACGCGGCGCGAATGGATCGGCCTTGCCGTGATCGCCTTGCCATGCCTGCTCTATTCGATGGACCTGACGGTGCTCAACCTCGCGGTCCCGGCCATCTCCGAACAGTTGAAGCCGACCGCCTCGCAACTGCTGTGGATCGTCGACATCTACGGCTTCATGGTGGCGGGTTCGCTCATCACCATGGGAACGCTCGGCGACCGCATCGGCCGCCGGAAAATCCTGATGATCGGCTCGGTGGCCTTCGCCCTCGCCTCGATCTTCGCCGCCTTCGCCTGGAGCGCGGAAAGCCTCATCCTCGCCCGTGCCCTGCTGGGCGTCGCGGCGGCGACGCTGGCGCCTTCGACGCTGTCGCTCATCCGCAGTATGTTCGAGGACGACCGGGAGCGCACGCTGGCGATCGGCATCTGGATCGCCAGCTTTTCCGCCGGCGGCGCCATCGGCCCTGTCGTCGGGGGCCTCATGCTCTCGGCCTTCTGGTGGGGCTCGGTCTTTCTCCTCGCCGTGCCCGTCATGGCCCTGCTGCTGATCCTCGGTCCCTACCTGCTGCCGGAATTCAAGGATCCCGATGCCGGCCGCATCGACCTCGTCAGCGCGGCCCAATCGCTCGTCGCGATCCTTCTGATGATATACGGGATGAAGCAGATCGCGGAGAACGGCATTTCGGCCGTCTCGCTCGGGGCCATCCTTGCAGGCATCGCCATGGGTGTGCTTTTCGTCCGCCGCCAGCGCAGCCTCGCCCAGCCGCTGATCGACCTCTCGCTCTTTCGCAACCGGGCCTTCTCGACGGCGCTCGGCATCAACGTCCTCGGCCTCTTCATCGCGTTTGGCGCCTTTCTGTTCATGGCGCAGTATCTTCAGCTCGTGCTCGGCATGACGGCCTTCGAGGCCGGGCTCTGGTCGCTGCCCTCGGCCCTTGCGATGGTGGTCGCTTCGATCGCCATTCCGAGCCTTGCCGGCCGCTTTCCGGCAAACCGGCTCATCGCCTTCGGCTTCGTCCTGTCGGCTACGGGCTTTGCGATCTGCACGCAGGTGGGTGCTGCCGGCAGCCCGTTGCCGATCGTCATCGGCATGACGATCCTGTCGCTCGGCTTCGCACCCGTAGGCACGCTGACGACGGACATTGTCGTCGGGACCGCGCCCGCGGAGCGCGCGGGAACCGCCGCCGCGATCTCGGAAACAAGCTTCGAGTTCGGCGGCGCGCTCGGTATTGCGGTGCTGGGCAGCATCGTGACTGCAAACTACCGCGCGCAGATGGGAAGCGTATCGATCGAGGGGGTGCCGGCGGAGCTGGCGGAAGGGGCGCGCCAGACGCTCGGAGGCGCGATCGCCGCAGCCGGAGCACTTGAGGCGGACGCCGGCGAACGATTGGCCGCCGCGGCCCGGACGGTCTTCACCGACGCGTTCGTCGTGACGTCAGCCACCTGCGTGGCCATTGCTCTCGGAACGGCAATCATCGCCGCCGTGTTGCTGCGCCGGGAGGCGGGCAAGCCGGCCCTGCAAACGCAAACCGCCCCGGAAGGACATTGAAACCATGCGCAAGCTTTATCAAGGACGCTGCCACTGCGCCGCAATCCGCTTTGAATGCACGCTCGACCTGTCCGAAGGCATCCGGAAATGCAACTGCTCCTTCTGCCGGCGCACGCGCATGCTGAAAACCTTCACCCCGCGCGAGGAGATGACAATCCTGACCGGTGAAGACCGGTTGGTCAGCTACCGCGCGGACAATTCCGGCTGGGCGGAAGGCGATGTCGACCACTATTTCTGCGGCCGCTGCGGCATCCGGCCCTTCTCGCGCGGATACCTCGAGGATTTCATGGGGCACTTCTATTGCGTCAATGCCGCATGCCTCGAGATCTCGGACGAGGAACTGGTCGCCTCGCCCGTGATCTTCGAGAACGGCCGCGACGACGACTTCTTCAATCCGCCGGCAGAGACGCGCTATCTCTGACGGTCAGGCGCCGCTGAGCGCCTCAAGCACAGTCAGTGCCCTGTCCGCATCCTCGGCGGGAATGAAAACATGGTCGTGGTAGAACGCCGCGACCACGTTGGCGCTGATGCCCTCGCGCGCGAGCGCCGTCGCCACGGCGGCCGTCAGGCCAACGGCCGCGAGCGACGAATGCACCGTCAGTGTGATCATGGCGAGGGGTGCGCTCGCATCGAGATCGTTGGCGGCAGCAACCGAGGCCGGCAGGATCAGCGTCAGCCCTTCCTCCTCGCGAAACGTGCCGATCGGGTCGAGATCGAGCCATGGCCTGAGGTCGATGTCGGGCACGGTGCAATAGACATAGTCGCCGTCGGCGAGCGCCGGCTTCATCTCGCGCAACAACTGGCCGAGATCGGTAATGCCATCCATCATCCTGCCTCCCCCTTGTGGGCCATCTGCCGGACGGCCGCCGTGAGTGCCGCGAAGCCCGCCCTTGCACCGTCGCTCATGCGACGCGCACGAAGCCAGGCATGGATCATCTGCGGCTCTTCCCGGTAGGTGACATCGATGCCGGCCGCGGCAAGGCGCCCCGCATAGGTTCGCGCATCGTCGCGCAGCGGATCGAAATGCGCGCCGGTGATATAGGCCGGCGGCAGGCCGGAGACGTCCGGAGCCGCCAGCGGAAAGGCAAACGCCTCGCCGTCCGGCGCGCCATAGACGGAGCGATAGTAGGCAACGTCGGCCGTCGACAGTCCCGGCGCCTCTGCCATCTCGCGATAGGAACCGGAGTCGAGGTCGCCGCCGAGGCCGGGATAGATCAGCACCTGGCCGCAAAGGCCGGCAAGCGCCTCATCGCGCGCGCGCAATGCCAGGCCCGCCGCCAGGTTGCCGCCGGCGCTGTCGCCGATGACGACTACCGGACCGGCACCCTTCAGCAGATAGGCAAGAACCTCGAAGCAATCGTCGAAGGCCGCCGGCCAGACATGCTCGGGAGACAGCCGGTAGTCGACGGCGACGAGTTCCGCCTCCGCCGCATCCGCGATTTCGGCACAGATCGCGTTGTGGCTGTCGAGCGACCCGACGACGAAGCCGCCGCCGTGCAGATAGAGGAGCCGCGTCTGCGTCGAGACGCGCGCCGGCCGGTAGCGCCGGATCGGGATCCGCCCGCCGACGAGCCCGTCCGCGGTCACGAGACCTTCCGGCAAGGGCGCATCGAACTCGGCGCAAAGCGCGTCATACCAGGCGCGCTGTTGCTCGATCGGCGCATCGACGGCATCAGCCGGATAGAAGGCCTCGCAACGGGAATGAAAGGCGAGGATGCCTGGCTCTGTGGGTAAGGACGTCATGGCGAAATGCGGAGCTCCGGTCTGTGCGATGGGCGGAGCCTAGCATCGCGCGGTGATTCCGCCTGTTCCCGTTTCGACACGCAACGGTGTCATTCGATGGCAACCGATAACGCAACGACAGGGAACCGTTTCGCGCGCCCGCGGATTGATCGCTTGCAAGACATCCGATCAGGAGGTGCGGACCATGGGCGTGGCAGGGCGAACGGTGGTTGCGACGGCAGCGCTTCTCGGCGCGGCGGTCTTCTCGCAGGCGCCGGAATTCGCCCAGCAATATCGCCAGCGGCTCGGCGGCGCGCTCGACGAATTGCGGGTGATCGTCGCCGACTTCGATGCCGATGCCGGACGGGCCGGGCTGGACAGGCCGGCCGCGCTCTCGCTCTACGACGCCAGCAAGGAACCGTTCCTCCATGGACGCGGCCAGTCGATGCGCCGCACGATCACGCGCCACGAGGCGCTGGAGAAGCAGTCGACCGCCTTCCTCTCCGCCTCGCCGATGGAACGGCCGATCGTGCTCATCTGGTGGGCGGACCGGCAGATCGCCACCAATGCCTGGCGGGATTTCCTGCCGGCCGTTCCGCTGACTGCAGCAGGCCTCGTCTGGGGTGCCGCCGGCGCCAGCCTTGCCGCGGGACTTATGCTGCTGATGCGGCGGGGCGCTCGCTTTCTCACGCGCCGACGTCATAGACCGGAGGCAGCCTTCATGGAACCGAAGTAGTCGAGTAACGGAAATCGGGAACTTTTCGACCGCTCATGCGTCAGTAGGCAGCAACGGAGGTCATGTCATGCTGAAATGGGCGCTCATCTTTCTCGTCATTTCCCTCATCACCGGATTTCTCGGATTTTCGGGCGTTTCAGCGGCGACCGCCACGATCGCGCGCATCCTCTTTGCGATCGCCATCATCATCTTCCTGATCTTCCTGGTGCTCGCCTTCATGGCCGGCAGCGCGGTGGTCTGAGCGCAGAGGCGGCTTAAATCGACCTGCGACTACACAAGATCGGCATATCGGTCTTTGTGCTATTCCGCTTGCGTGTAGGGTTGGCTATATGAACATCAGGGAGGGTCCTGATGGTCTGGGTATTCGTTGTCGCCGCGCTCACCGTTCTCTATCTCGCGCTTCGTTTTCGGCGCTTTCAGAGTTGGGTCGAGCCGGTCCTCACGATCGCCTTTGCGATCGGGCTTGTCGTGGCGCTTGTCATATGGCTCGCCGAAGGACGCAATCCGGTGTCGTCGGACGCACCTGTCGGCGCCCAGCCGGCGGAAATCGACGCCGGCGATATCCAGCTTTCGCGCCTGCAGTTCACGCCCGGACAGCCGGCGACCAGCTATCGCGTGACCGGGCGCATCTCGAATGCCTCGAACGTGACGCTGCAATCCTTCCGCCTGACGATCACGCTCAAGGATTGCCCGAACGGAACCTGCCGCGTCGTCGGCGAGGATTCCGCCCTTATCATAGCCCGCGTGCCGCCGGCGACGATGCTGCCCTTCACCACCTTCGCGGTGTTTCCGAACAGCGACATTCCGCCGATGACGGCCCCCGAGTGGAGCTGGTCGGTGACCAACATCCGCGCCTACGACCGATGATCGACCGCCTCAGAAGTAAATCCTGAACTTCTCCCGGATCGCCTTGTCGGTCGCGAAGTCGAACAGCGGACCGGCCTCCGACAGGATGCGGTTCTTGCGCTCGATCGCCTTCTGGATGAGGTCCGGCTTGCCGATCTCGGCCCATTCCTTCGGGCTCGTGCGGTCGGCGACGGCGGGGTAGATATATTCCGTCTGCATCAGCGACAGCGTCTGCGGGTCGCCGAGGTAATGGCCGGGACCGTCGAGGCAGACGGAGCGCATCGTCTCCAGCGAGACCGAATCCTCCGTCACGTCGATGCCGCGCACGCAGCGCTGCACCTGGCCGAGAAGATCGTCGCCGAGCACGAGGCTTTCCAGGCAGAAGCCGAGCAGCGAGGCATGCATGCCGACCGCCTCATAGACCATGTTGA
The DNA here is from genome assembly GCA_946886325.1 of uncultured Shinella sp. The sequence continues at coordinate 384 of CAMPIK010000153.1, read as the reverse complement.
GGCCGGAGAGCCCGGCCATGACATTGGAGATCGCCTGTTCCCAACCGGCCTGCATGTCCGGCAGCTTGGAGTCGGCGATGCCTGCGGCGGCACCGCCCGGCAGGCCGTAGAACTGGTGCATCTGCGCGCAGCCGGCCGTCAGCAGCGCCTGTTCGCCCGAGCCGCCGGACATGGCGCCGGTCCTGAGGTCCGAGACGAAGGGCCACGTGCCGAAGATCGCCGGATGACCGGGCGCCATGGCGTTGACATAGACGACACCCGCCAGGCACTCGGCGACCGCCTGCACGATGGCCGTTGCCAGCGGTGCCGGCGCCGTCGCGCCCGCCTGCCCCGCAGACAGCAGCAGGATCGGCATGCCGGCCCGGATGCAGGCCTCCATGGTGA
>CAMPIK010000152.1 GCA_946886325.1 uncultured Shinella sp. | reverse complement strand
CACGCCCGCGAAACAGATCACCGTTCGCGGAAGGCCTTGGCGAAATAATCGGCAAGCGGCTTCACCAGATAGGCGAGCGGCGAGCGCTCGGTCGTCTGGATGAAGGTCTCGACCGGCATGCCGGGCAGCACCTCGTTGCCGCCGAGCTTGACCAGTTCGCCGGCGTCGGGGCGGATTTCCGCCTTGTAATAGGTGGCGCCGGTGCGCTGGTCGGAGAGCACGTCCGCCGAGACCCGGATGATATGGCCGAAGATTTCCGGCGTCGTGCGGTGATCGAAGGCGGCAAAGCGGATATGCGCGAGCTGGCCGACATGGACCTGGTCGATCTGGTTCGGCGCGATCTGCGTGCCGATCAGGAGCTCGGTCTCCTGCGGGATGATATAGAGCAGCGGATCGGCCGGCCGGATGACCGACCGCAGCGCATGCACCTGAAGGCTCAGCACGACGCCGGACATCGGCGCGGTGATATCCATCCGGCTCAGCGTCTCGTGCTTGGAATTGCGGTTTTCCTTGAGCTCGGCGATCTTCGCCTCGATATCGCGCAGATTGGTGATCGCCTCCTCGCGCACGGTCGAATCGATGTTGAGGATGGCGATCTCGATTTCCGCCACGCGTCCGGCGTTCTCGGCGATGTTGGACTCGGCCTGGCTGATCGTGCCCTTGATGTCGGCCTCTTCGCGCTGGAGGGCGAGAACGCGGCTTGCATTGGTCAGCGACTGCGCGAGAAGCTTGTTCTGGGCGTCCAGTTCCTGGCCGATCAGCTTCAACTGGGTCTGGAGCGCTTCGATGCGGCTTTCAAGCCCCTCGTTCTGCTTGCCGATCTGGGCCTTCTTCTCCTGCAGCTGGCCCATCTGCTTGTCGCGCGTCTCCTTGCGCGCCTTCATCAGCCGGCGCTGGCCATCGACGATCGCCTTTGCCTCGGCGCTCGTTTTGGCGGCTTCCAGAAGCTCGGGATCGAAGGTGATTTCCGTCGCCTCGTCCTGCTCGGCCTTCAGCCGGGCCGCGGTGCCCATCAGGCTGAAGAGCTGGCTTTCGATGACGGCGAGTTCCGAACGGTCGAACGTGTCGTCGAGCCGCATCAGCACCTGCCCCGCCTCGACCTTGTCACCCTCGTCGACGAAGATCTTGCCGACCACGCCGCCCGTTGGATGCTGCACGACCTGCCGCTGGCTCGCCACCTCGACGATGCCGCCGGCAACGACCGCGCCGTTGATGCGCGTCAGCGCGGCCCAGGCCCCGACCCCGCCCAGAAGCACGAAGACCGTGACATAACCGATGAAGGCATAGCCTCTGCTCGTCCATCTCCTGTCCATCGCATCCGTCCTTATTTGTTCTGGCCGGCGTCGGTGCCGCCGACGACCTGCGCGTGATTGCGAAGGTGCGCGCGCAGCACGTCGTCGCGCGGACCGAAGGCGAGCCGCTGGCCGTTTTCCATGATGAGGATCAGGTCGCATTCCTCGATCGCGGCCGGCCGGTGCGCCATGATGACGACGGCGCCGCCATTGGCCTTGAATTCGCGGATCGCCAGGTTGAGCGCCATCGATCCCTCGGCGTCGAGATTGGAATTGGGCTCGTCGAGCACCAGCAGCACCGGCTCGCCGAAAAGCGCGCGCGCCAGACCGATGCGCTGCTTCTGGCCGCCGGAAAGCCGCTGGCCCGTTGCCGGCAACCGCGTGTCATAACCATCAGGCAGGCGCAGGATCATGTCATGCGCGCCGGCCTTCTTCGCCGCCTCGACGACGCGGGCGGAATCGGGCTCAAGCTCCATGCGGGCGATGTTTTCGGCGATCGTGCCTTCGAAGAGCACCACGTCCTGCGGCAGGTAGCCGACATGGTCGGCCAGACCATCGGTGCCGTATTGTTCGATCGAGGCGCCGTCGAGGCGCACATTGCCGCCGGCCGGCGGCCAGATACCGGTCAGGACGCGCGCCAGCGTCGACTTGCCGGACGCGCTCTGGCCGATAACGCCGAGCGCTTGGCCGGGGTGCAGCTCGAAGCTCAGCATGCGGACCGTCGCGACTTTTTCGCCCGGCGGAACGACTGTTACCTGGTTCGCTTCGATAATGGCGCGGGGCTTGGGAAGGCCGGTGCGGCTGTCTTCCTCCGGCACCCGCTCAAGCAGCTTGGCAAGATCGCGCCAGCCCTGCATGGCGCGCTGGACCAGCGACCACTGGCCGATGGCGCCTTCGATCGGCGCGAGCGCGCGGCCGATGATGATGGAGCTTGCGATCATCGCACCCGGCGAAATCTCGTTCTGCAGCACCAGCCAGGCGCCGAGCGCCAGGATCGCCGATTGCAGGAAGACGCGGAAGGTCTTGGACGAGATCGCATAGAAGCCGTTGCTGTCGCTGTAGCGGATGTTGGCCTCGAGCGCGCGGTCGCGCAGCAGCTGCCAGCGTTCGGCGACGGAGCGGCGCATGCCGAGCGCGCGAACCGTCTCGCTTTCCTTCTGGAGGTTCTGCGTGAGTTCGTCGCTGTGGCGGCCGGCCAGCATCGCCTTTTCCTGGTCTTCCTTCGTGCCGTTCTGGTTGAGCCAGGTCAGGATGACGAGGATGAGCCCGCCGACGATGCCGAGCACGCCCATCAGCGGATGGAAGGTGAAGATGACGAAGAGGAAGAACGGCGTCCACGGAATGTCGAAGACGGTGAAGACGGCGGGCGAGGAGAGAACCTTCTGGATGCTGTCCAGGTCGCGCATGCCGGTCATCGTGTTGACGCCGCGCGCATGCAGCGCGGTGCGGTCGAGAACGGCGTTGAAGACCCGCTTGTCGAAACGCGCCTGGAAACGCGCGCCGACGCGGGCGGCAACGCGGCTGCGGACATGGTCGAGAATGCCCATGACGAGATAGAGCCCGACGACGAGGCCGGTCAGCGCGACCAGCGTCGCCTCGGACCGCGACGCCAGCACCCGGTCGTAGATCTGCAGCATGAAGAGCGGGCCGGTCAGGACCAGGAGGTTGACGAAGAAGGAGAAGAGCGCCATCGCCATGAAGGCGGCAGCGCTGGTGCGCAGCGCCGCCCGCAGTTCGTCCGCGCCCGATTTACCCGAAAATATTGCCACGATCGCCTCACCCGCCGCTCTGCCGGCGTTCCATCCAGCGGTGCTTCCGCCTGCCCGGTGCCGGACATGGCTTGCCCCCGGCGCGCCGGCCTTTGGCCGCGCCCCTGTTGTGGAGACGGTATACGGCGCGTTTTATTCACAACGCAAGGGTTGAGCGGTGAAGAGGACCTTTAAATCCGGGTTCACTCGGCCGGGCTCGGCGGCCGTTTTTCGGCTAGCGGCGTCGTGCCGGCAGGATTGTCGTCTGGGGGCGCCTTGTCCGTTGTCCCGTTTCCGAACGCGAGACGTCCGAGAAGCCCAAGCACGAGCAGGCAGACGATGCCGGCGATAATGGCGATCAGCCAGTAGCCGAGTCCGACCGCAAGACCGGCCGCGCCCGAAAGCCACATGCCGGCGCCGGTCGTCAGGTTCTTCACCCGGCCGCGCGAAAAGACGATCATGCCGGCGGCGAGAAAGGCGACGCCCGAGGTGACCGCCTCGACGACGCGCAGCGGATCGATGCGCACCTGTTCGCCCGAAAAGGCCGGCAGATGCACGGCCTCGACGGAGATGATCGCAAAGACGGCGGCCGCGAGACTGACGAGGATATGGGTGCGCAGGCCGGCCGGATGATCCTGGTATTCGCGCTCAATGCCGATCATGGCGCCGACGACTGCAGCCCCGAGGATGCGGGCAACAATGACCGGATAGGAAAGTTCCGTATCGGCAAAGAAATCGGCGAGAATGTCCTGCATGAGCGGGAAACGCCGCATCGGCGCTCCGGTTCCACCCGATGCGCCGGCACGCCGCGCAGGCCCGCCTCCCGTCGGTGCCCGAGGCCGCGTTGATAACCCGCCTCGCCGCCTTGTGTTTTTTGTCGTTTTTGCGCTTGTGGAACCGCCGGGCCTGTTCTATACGGAGCGCCGCTGGTCACGGAGTGTAGCGCAGCCTGGTAGCGCACCTCGTTCGGGACGAGGGGGTCGCAAGTTCGAATCTTGCCACTCCGACCAGCGAAAATCCCGGAAATCATTGGTATTTGCGATATTCCGCCCATCGGGCGCCGGCGCTATTTTGCCGAACGGACCGATATCGGACCGAAACGCCGGCACGTCCATCATGGACATGGCGGCGCACGCCCGATCTACAGCACGAAGTCGCCCTGCGTGAAATTCATCCGGCCATCGACGACGATCGAGAAATCGGCGATCCGGTCGCCATTCGTGTCGCCCTGGATGATCGTGTCGCGGTTCGACGTGTGGAAATAGCGCAGTTCGGCCCGGCTATCATCGACACGGTCGCCATCGGAACTGAAGGCGTCTTTTCCGATGAACTTGAACTGACCGTTGCCGGCGAGACTGCCATCTGCATCGATCTGCGCCAGATTGATCTTGTCGCCCTGCTTGCGGCTGAAATCGCCGATGAAGTCGCGGCCCCTGGGTTTCTGGGTGCTGTCGCTCACCGAATTGAAATCGAACACATCGGCCCCTACCCCGCCGTTCAGATTGTCCGAGCCGAGGCCGCCCACGAGAATATCGCGACCGCCGCCGCCATTCAGCGCATCCGAACCGCCGAGAGCCTTCAGCGTGTTGTTGCCGTTGTTGCCGAGCAGCGTGTTGACCAGATTGTTGCCGGTCGCGTCGGCGCCTGACTTGCCGAGCAGCATGCAGCGCTCGACGCCCTTGTCGAGCGTATAGTCGACGGTGGAGCGCACGGTATCCGTGCCGCGACCCGTTTCCACCACACTGTCGCCGCGCTGGTTGACGATGTAGACATCGTTGCCGAGCCCGCCGACCATCTTGTCCTTGCCGCCGCCGCCATCGAGGACGTTTCCACCCTTGTTGCCGCGCAGGAAATTGTCGAGGCTGTTGCCGACCGCATTGATCTTCGACGAACCGACGAGGATGCATCGCTCAACGCCCTGGTCGAGGTTATAGTCGACGGTAGACCGCACGGTATCCGAGCCGCGGCCCCTTTCCACGACATTGTCGCCGCGGTGGTTGACGACATAGACGTCGTTGCCAAGGCCGCCGATCATCTTGTCCTTGCCGTCGCGGCCATCAAGCACGTTGTTACCGCTGTTGCCGCGCAGCGTGTTGGCAAGTCGGTTGCCTGTTGCGTCGAGATCGCCCGATCCCAACAGGCTGCAGTTCTCGACATTGTTGCCGAGCGTAAAATCGACGGTCGAGCGGACGCCATCCCGACCGCCATTGGCGGATTCGACCACCCTGTCCTGACGCTGGTTGACGATATAGGTGTCGTTGCCCTTATTGCCGATCATGCGATCCGCGCCGCCGCCGCCGTCCAGCTGGTTTGCGGCACCGTTTCCGGTCAGCGTATTGGCGAACTGGTTTCCGGTCGCGTTGATCGCAGCGCCGCCGATCAGAACGCACTTCTCGAGATTGGCGGCAAGCGTGAAGGACACGGTGGAATTGACCGTATCCGTTCCGCTGCTGTCGATGATGGTGTCGCCGTTCTGCTGAACATAATAGGTGTCGTCACCGTCGCGGCCGTTCAACTCGTTGACGGCCTCGTTGCCGCGAAGGACATCGTCGCCCGATCCGCCGACCGCGTTTTCGATGACGACCGTATTGGCGATGGTGAAGCCGCCATAGATGCCATCGACATAGGAGACGGCGCCGCCGCCGATCGCGGTGTATTCGAGTGTCGCGGCCCTGAGATCGATGCGCACGTCGGACGTGCCGTCGTGGCGGATCGTGTCGGTGCCGCCGGCGTCCCAGATGCAGGAATAGTACGTGCCCGCCGCATTCGACGAGGGCATCTGATAGGTGTCGTCCCCCGTGTTGTAGGTCATGTTGGCGCCGTACTTTTCCTGAAGCACGGCGATATCGAGCGCCATCAGGGTGCCCTGCCAGCCATAGCCGTAGGTCGCCGAAGACGGGTTCAGTTCCGGCACGTGGGGGGCGGTATGCCAGCCGTCATTATAGGACATCGTGGTGAAGATGCCCTGGTTGAGGTTGAAATCGCCGTAGTCGCCGGATGTAAATACGCCGTCCATCACCTCGGAGCCGCCGCCGGAGTCATGCGGATGTGCAAGCCCCATCCCATGCGCGATCTCGTGGATCAGCGTGATGAAGCCATAAGCACCGACGGCGAGATTGGCGTCGGACCAGGAGTCGCCGGCATCGCCTTCGGTGCCGCTGCCGTCGTCGTCGGAGTTGAAGACACCCCAACCGTCTAGTGTATA
>CAMPIK010000151.1 GCA_946886325.1 uncultured Shinella sp. | reverse complement strand
GGCCGGCCGGCGGAGGAATACCGGACTGGGTAGCCGGTAACTGCTTTGAACAGGCAACTACCCTGAATGGAGGAGAAGACGATATGCATGAGAAAGAGAGAGACCTCATCGGCGCGTTCCTGCGCGGCCAGATGGACCGCCGCTCGCTGCTGAAGGGCCTGGGTGCGGCAGGCATGACGGCGGCATCCGCCGGCACGCTCTACAACCTGATGTCGACGCGGGCGCTCGCCGCCGATTTCGACTGGAAGGCGCATTCCGGAAAGTCGATCAAGCTGCTTTTGAACAAGCACCCCTATGCCGACGCGATGATCGCCAACCTTCAGGCCTTCAAGGACCTGACGGGCATGGAAGTCACCTATGACGTGTTCCCGGAAGACGTCTATTTCGACAAGGTGACGGCGGCCCTGTCGTCCGGTTCGTCCGAATACGACGCCTTCATGACCGGCGCCTACATGACCTGGACCTACGGCCCGGCCGGCTGGATCACCGACCTCAAGGAATGGATCAACGATCCGGCGAAGACCAACCCGATGTATGCCTGGGACGACTTCCTGCCGGGCGTGAAGAACTCCTGCGCCTGGAACGGCCAGCCGGGTGGCGAGCTCGGTTCCGACGACGCCAAGCAGTGGTGCATTCCGTGGGCCTTCGAGCAGAACAACATCACCTATAACCGGGCGATGTTCGACAAGGCCGGCGTCGAGATTCCGAAGAACATCGACGACATGATCTCGGTTGCCGCCAAGCTCCAGAAGGACGTGCCCGGCATCTACGGCATCGGCCTTCGCGGCTCGCGCTCCTGGGCGACGATCCACCCGGGCTTCCTGTCGGGCTATGCGAACTTCAACGAGAAGGACCTCAACGTCTCGGCCGACGGCAAGCTTTCCGCCGCCATGAACACGGCCGGCTCCAAGGCCTATCACGAGAAGTTCGTCCAGCTCATCCAGGAAAGCGGCCCGAAGGACTGGTCGACCTACACCTGGTACCAGGTCGGCACCGACCTCGGCGCCGGCGCTTCTGCCATGATCTACGACGCGGATTGCCTCGGCTACTTCATGAACGGCGGCGACAACAAGATGGCCGGCGAACTCGGCTACGCCGCCTTCGTCGCCAATCCGGACGCGACCCAGTCCACGCCGAACATCTGGATCTGGTCGCTCGCCATGTCCAACTTCTCGCAGGACAAGGACGCCGCCTGGTACTTCCTGCAGTGGGCTTCCGGTCCCGAGCATGCGCTCTTCGGCGCGGTCGAGATGGACTTCGTCGATCCGGTTCGCCAGTCGATCTGGAAGGACGAAGCGTTCCGCAGCAAGCTCGAAAAGTATCCGGGCTATGTGGACATGTTCGATGCATCGGCCGCCGGCGCCTCGATCAAGTTCACGCCGCAGCCGCTGTTCTTCGACGTGACCACCGAATGGGCCGCCACGCTCCAGCGCATGGTTGCCAAGGAAGTGCCCGTCGACGAAGGTCTGGACCAGCTGGCCCAGAGCATCGACCGGCAGCTCAAGGAAGCCGGCCTCGGCTGATAGCGAACGCGCACCTGCGCAGGGACCCGGCGTTCACGCCGGGTCCACCCCAAGAACACGTGACCGGACCGACGCATGCCAGCCGCGGAAGGACCCTTCCGCCGGAGCGATTGCGTATGGCCGCGGCGATCAGAAACGAAGCGGAAACGCATCATGGCTTCACCGGCAACACTTCAGAAAAAGGCGTCCGGCTTCCGGATCTCGCGGCGGGCACTGCCCTATGTGCTGAGCCTTCCGGCTCTGCTCGTCTGCATCGGCATCCTCATCCCGTTCTTCACGGCGGTCATCTATTCGTTCCAGCGCTATAGGCTGTCGCAGCCCTGGGCGCGCCAGTTCAACTGGGGTGAGAACTACCTGAACTTCTTCACCGATCCGGCCTTCTGGAACACGCTGAAAGTGTCGCTGATGTATGCGGGCTTCACGGTGGTGCTGGAACTGCTGCTCGGCCTCGGCATCGCGCTGCTGCTCCAGCGCCGCTCGACGGTCAACAATTTCATCTCGATCATGCTGCTCCTGCCGCTGATGATCGCGCCGGCGCTCGCCGCGCTGATGTGGAAGCTGATGACCAATCCGGGCTTCGGCATCCTCAGCTATCTCGCCAGCCTGGTCGGGCTCGAGGATTTCCGCTGGGCCTCCTCGCCGAACACGGCGCTGCTGACGGTCGTGCTCGTCGATATCTGGGTCTATACGCCCTTCATCATGATCCTGTTGCTCGCCGGCCTGCGCTCGCTGCCGACCCAGCCTTTCGAGGCTGCCGCTCTCGACGGCGTGCCGCGGCTCTTCGTCTTCTTCCGCATCACGCTGCCGATGCTGACGCCCTATATCCTGACGGCGACGCTCTTCCGGCTGCTCGACAGTATCCAGCAGTTCGACATCATCTATGCGATGACGCAGGGCGGGCCGGGCAATACGCTGACGGTCTTCCAGGTCGAGGCCTATCTCAACTTCTTCCAGTCGACCAATGTCGGGCGCTCGGCGGCCCTGCTGATCATCCTGTGGGCGATCACCTACTTCCTCTCCAACATCTTCATCAAGAACTGGCTGCGGCTGCGCGAACGCGCCCGTGGCGAGGCGTGAGGGCAAAACCATGGAAACCATGTCCCCCATCGAAAGGACGCTGCGCTTCGTCGCGCTCACCCTCGTCGTCCTCTTCTTCATGTTCCCGATCGTCTGGATCTTCCTGATGTCGTTCCAGACCAACGAGACGATCCTGCAGATTCCGCCGAAGCTCGTCTTCTCGCCAACGCTGTCGAACTATCAGGCGCTGATCACCGGCAAGCTCGAGACGGCGGCCGGCACGCTCGACATCGCCTTCATGAAGAACCTCGGCAACTCGGTCTTCCTGTCGGTGACGTCGGTGGCGGTCGCGCTGCTGCTCGGCGTGCCGGCGGCCTATGCCTTCGCGCGCCACAAGTTCAGGGGCTCGGAAGACATCGCGTTCACGCTGCTCTCCTTCCGCTTCGCGCCGCCGCTGCTGGTGCTGCTGCCGCTGACGCAGTATTTCCAGTGGCTCGGCCTCGCCAACACCTATATCGGCCTCATCTGGGTCTACCAGCTGATCTGCCTGCCGCTTATCCTCTGGATCGTGCGCGGCTATTTCGAGGACATCTCGGCCGACGTCGAATATGCCTATCGCATCGCCGGCCACGGCTGGTTCGCGACCTTCCGCAAGATCGCCCTGCCGCTCGCCGGTCCGGGCATCGCGGCGGCCGGCCTGCTCGCCTTCATCTTCGCCTGGAACAACTTCGTCTTCGCGCTGGTGCTGGCATCGGCCGACAAGCAGCCGGTGACGGTCGGCGCACTCGCCTTCGTCACCTCGTCCGGCATCCAGTACGGCCAGATCGCGGCCGCCATCGTGCTCTCCGTCACGCCGACGCTCGCACTCGCACTCTACGCCCAGCGCTACCTCGTCGAAGGCCTGTCGCTCGGCGCGGTGAAGGGGTAAGACCATGACCACGCTGAAACTCGACAAGATCCTCAAGCGCTACAAGGGCCAGGCCGTGCTCGACCACCTGTCGCTCGACGTTGCCGACGGGGAAACGCTCGTCCTCTTCGGCCCGTCCGGCGCCGGCAAGTCGGTTCTGTTGCGCCTCGTTGCGGGTGTCATCGAGCCCGACGAAGGACGGGTGCTGATCGGCGGCGAGGACATGACCGACGTCGACGCCGAACACCGCGGCATCGGCATGGCCTTCCAGAATTTCGCGCTCTTCCCGCATATGGACGCGTTCAAGAACATCGCGACGCCGCTGGAGGCCACGCGCTCGTCCGGTGATACGATCAAGGCCGGTGTGCAGAAAGTCGCGAAGCTTCTCAAGATCGACCACGTGCTGACGCATCATCCGAAGGCCTTGTCGAACGGCCAGAAGCAGCGCACGGCGCTGGCCCGCGCGCTCGTCGGCTCGCCGCCGCTGCTTTTGCTCGACGATCCGCTCAGGAACGTCGATGCCAAGCTGCGCTTCGAGATGCGGCTCGAACTGCCGCGGCTGCTCGCATCGCAGGGCGCGACGGTCGTCTATGTGACGCAGGACTACAAGGAGGCGATGGCGCTCGGCGACCGGATCGCGGTGATGGCCGCCGGCCGCATCCACCAGATCGGCACGCCGGAGGAAATCTACACCGCGCCGGCGACGATCGAGATCGCGCGGCTCTTCGGTGATCCCACCATCAACCTGCTCGACGTGACGCCGAAGCCGGAGGCGGGCGGTGTGTCGGTCCAGCTTTCCGACGTGCGCATCGATCTGCCCGGCATTCCGGCGGCCGCCGCCGGCAAGACCTGCGTGCTCGGGCTGAGGCCCGAAGCCGTGACCTTCGTGGATGCGGCGACGCCCGGCGCCATTCCGGTGACGGTCGAGGCCGAGACGCCGCTCAACGAGAAGACGGTGACGCTGGTGCTGACGGCGCGCGGGCGCGAAATCCTGGTCTCCCGGCCCGCCGGCACGCCGGGTCCGGTGTCGGGACCGGCGCATATCGCGGTCGACGGCGGCAGCGCGTTCCTGTTCGACAAGGCGACGGGTGCATTGATCGCCCGCACGGGCAATTATACGGGTACGCAGGGAGAAGCGGCATGAGCGGCGCGGGACTTCAGATCAAGGGCGTCGACAAGTTCTACGGCCCCATCGACCACGGCGTTCACGCGGTCCAGAAGCTGTCGATGGACATCAGGGAAGGCGAGATCATCGCGCTGCTCGGCTCGTCCGGCTGCGGCAAGACCTCGACGCTCCGCATGATCGCCGGTTTCGAGGCGGTGTCGCGCGGGCAGATTTCGCTCGCCGGCCGCGAGGTGCACACGTTCGCACCGGTCAAGCGCAACGTCGCCATGGCCTTCGAGGGCTATTCGCTCTATCCGCCGCTGACGGTGCGCGAGAACATCGCCTTTGCGCTCAAGGCCTCGAAGCTGCCGCAGAATGTTGTCGACGAGAAAGTCGCCTATATCGCCAAGCTTCTGGAGATCGAGGACATCCTCGGGCGCTATCCGAGCTCGATCTCGGGTGGCCAGCAGCAGCGTGCCTCGCTCGGCCGGGCGCTGATCCGCGACGCCGACCTGCACCTGCTCGACGAGCCGATGGGCCAACTCGAGCCGCAGCTTCGCGCCGTGCTGCGCGGCCGTATCAAGCACTATATCAAGGAGAACGGCCTGACCGCGATCCTCGTCACGCATGACCAGACCGAGGCGAACGCGCTCGCCGACCGCATCGCAGTCATGGAAGGCGGCGTGCTGCAGCAGTTCGACACGCCGCAGATGATCAAGGAGCGGCCGGCGAACCTCTTCACCGGCACCTTCGTCGGCGAGCCGCCGATGAACGTCTTCGAGGCGGGCATTTCGGCAAGCGCCGACCGGATCGTCTTCGGCCTTGGCGAAGGGGTGCGGCTTGAATATCTGGCGTCGGATTTTTCGGCCGACGTGCTCGGGGAACTTAGAAACCGCAAGAAGGTGGTGCTCGGCATCCGGCCCTATTCGGTGCGGCGGGAGGATGGCGGCGAGCCGGCCAAGGTCGCCGTCAGCCAGTGGCTCGGCGACCAGACCCATATCGCGGCCGATTTCGCCGGCGGCACGATGGTGCTCGTCGAGCACGACCGGGTGCGGCTGGAGCACGGCGACACGATCGGCCTGAAGCTCGACGCGAACGCGCTGCACGTCTTCGACGCCGAGAGCGGCAAGGCCGTCAGCCATGGACCGGAGCTCGCCTGAGATGCGCGATGTCCTGATCGGCATAGATGCGGGAACCTCCGTCATCAAGTCGGTCGCCTTCGACCTGAAGGGCCGGCAGATCGCGAGCGCTGCGATCCCCAACGCCTATGAGACGGTCGGTCGTACAGGCGCGGTGCAGGACATGGACCGCACCTGGGCCGACACCGCACGCACACTGGTCGAGCTTGCCGGCAAGGTCGAGAACCTCGCTTCCCGCGTCGTCGCGATCGCGGTGACGGGGCAGGGCGACGGGACATGGCTGATAGACAGGGACGGCCAGCCGGTCGGCAAGGGCTGGCTCTGGCTCGACGCGCGGGCCGGCGATACGGTCGCGCGGCTCCGCGAAACCGGCGGTGATGCGGAGCGTTTCCGCCACACGGGCTCCGGCCTTGCCGCCTGCCAGCAGGGCTCGCAGCTTCGCTGGATGCTCGACAATGCGCCGGAGATGATCGATGGCGCCACGACAGGCTTCCACTGCAAGGACTGGCTCTATTTCAAGCTGACCGGACGGCGAGCGACCGATCCGTCCGAGGCCTGCTTCACCTTCGGCAATTT
>CAMPIK010000150.1 GCA_946886325.1 uncultured Shinella sp. | reverse complement strand
ACGTCTTGTTGGCGAGGCGGTCGATCGCCGATTGCGTGGCGACGCCGAAGTCGCCGTCGATCGGACCGGTATAAAGACCGCGGCGCTTGAGGATCGACTGGACCTCCTTGCGGAACTGCGGCGTGAAGTTGGCCGGCGAACCCTTCAACTCCTGAAGCTTGCCGGCATCGCCGCCCTCGACGCTGGCAACGGCCCAGCGCGCTGCTTCCTCCGGATTGGCGCGCGTACCGAGGCCCTGATCGTAGAGCCGCGACAGGTTGCCCATGGCGTAGGTGTTGCCGCCATTCGCCGCCTTCTCGTACCAGATCTTCGCCTCGGCATAGTCCTGCTTCACGCCGTTGCCGACGTCGTAGAGCCAGCCGAGCGAGGCCATGGAATAGGTATCGTTGAAGGCGGCCGCCTTCTCGTACCAGACACGGGCTTCGGCATAATCCACCGGCACGCCGAGGCCGGCCTGGTAGGCATAGCCGACCGAGGACATGGCGTTGATGTCGCCGCCTTCGGCACCCTTCTTGTACCAGTCGAGCGACGCGGCATAGTCACGGGTAACGCCGAGGCCCTCGCGATAGAACCAGCCCATCGTCGCCTGCGCATTGGCATAGCCCTGATTGGCCGACTTCTCGTACCAGCGGAACGCTTCGTTATAGTCCTTGCGCGTGCCGTTGTAGCCTTCTCGGTAGAGCCAGCCGAGCGAGGCCTGGGCATAGGCATTGCCCGCATTCGCGCCCTGCTCGAACATGCGGATACCCTTCTGCATGTCGACCGCGCCGTCGGTACCGTAGATCGAGTACCAGGCGAGGTTGGTCAACGCGTAGAGATTTCCGGCATCGGCGGCACGCTGGTAGTTCTCGCGTGCCTTCGGATAGTTGCGCGCCGCATCGTTGGCGCGGCCGAGCATGTTGCGGATTTCCGTGTCGTCCGGATTGGCGGCAAGCGCCCTCTCGCAGGCCGGAATCGCCCGGCCATAGTCGATCTGGGCGAAAAGCTTGCCGTTGAAGCCGGGGCGAAGGTTCGGTTCGCCGGCCAGTTCGTAGCACTGCTCGGCGTCCGATCCTGATGCGACGATGGTCGACTGGTTGGTGTCATCAGTCGTCACCGTGCTCGACGCAGCATCGCGCGAGCCGGTCAGCCGGTCGATCGCCGCCAGTGTCGCCGCACCGAACTCGCCGTCCGTCGGGCCGCTGTAGAATCCGCGCTCGCGCAGCAGGTCCTGCATCTCGCGACGGAAGGCGACCGTGAAGTTGGCCGGCGTGTTCTTCATCTCGTTGAGCTTGGTCGTGTCGCCGCTTTCGACGCTCGCGGCGGCCCAGCGCACGGCTTCCTTGGCGTCGGCCGGCGTGCCGAGGCCCTGGTCGTAGAGCCGCGACAGGTTGCCCATCGCATAGGCGCTGCCGGCATTGGAGGCCTTCTCGTACCAGTAGCGGGCCTCGACATAGTCCTGCTTGACGCCGTTGCCGACGTCGTAGAGCCAGGCAAGCGACGCCATCGAGTAGCTGTCGCCCATATTGGCGGCCTTCTCGTACCAGACCTTCGCTTCGGCGTAATCCTGCGCCGTGCCGAGGCCGTTCTGATAGGCCCAGCCGAGCGAGGACATGGCGTTGGCGTCACCGGCATCCGCAGCCTTGCGATACCAGGAGAGCGACTGGACATAGTCCTGGGCAACGCCGTGGCCCTCGCGGTAGAACCAGCCCATCGTCGCCATGGCGTTGGCATAGCCCTGGTTGGCGGACTGCTGGTACCATTTGACCGCTTCGGCATAATCCTGGCGCGTGCCGCCATAGCCTTCGCGGTAGAGATAGCCGAGCGAGGCCTGGCCATAGGCATTGCCTGCGATCGACGCCTTCTCGAACATCGAGAGGCCCTTGGCGACATCGACCGGACCGTCGGTGCCGTAGACCGAGAACCAGGCAAGGTTCGTCAGCGCATACATGTTGCCGAGCTCGACCGCCTTTTCGTAGTTGCGGCGGGCCTCGACATAATTGCGGTCGGCGTCATGCGCGCGGCCGAGCAGGTTGACGAGCATGCCGTCGGACGGATTTTCGTTCACCGCCTGCGCGCAGGCCGTCAGCGCCCGCTTCGCATCGATCTTCAGGAAGTTGACGCCCATGAAGCCCGGCAGGGACTGCGGCTCGCCAGCGAGAAGATAACAATCGCGCGAGGCTGCCGTTTCCGTGCCGCCGAAATCGGTGACGGTCGATCCCTTGGCGGGCTCCAGCGCGGCGATCAGTTGCTCCGCGTCGGCCTTGTGGCTGCTGTCGGGGTAGCGTTCGATGAAGCGCGTCAGCGCGGCCGCGTCGGTCGATCCCGTCAGGGCCTCCCAGGCGATGTCGTCGGCCTGCTGGCCGGTCGATTGCGTCGCCTGCTCGAGCGATGCGAGCTTCTTTTCGGCCAGCATCTTGTAGACCGGATCCTTGCCGTGCTTCGTGATGAAGGCGTCGAGAAGGTCCTTGTCGGCGAGATCGCGGATATTCTGCCAGTCGGCTGCCGCTTCGGACTGGCCGTTCGGCGAGACGTCCTGCGTGTTGCCGCTGTTGGTGACGTTGATGTTGACTTCCTTGATGTTCAGGAAGATCTGCGCGCCGCCGAGCGAACCGTAGACGAAGGGCTCCTGCTCGCGGTTCGTGACCTGAACCACCTCGTCGCGCACCTTGCCGAGCGCGATGCGCACATCGACGCCGGGTTCGACCAGATATTTGGCAAGCGCCGTCGCAAACGGGCTGTTGCTGCCGTCGCCGTCGAGCGCCACCGTGCCGGCCTTCGAGGCGAAGGCGATCAGCGTGTCGGCCGATTCGGGCTCGACGCGGGCAAGGCCGCGCGTCACCGCGCGGGTGCCGATCGAACGGGTCATCGACTGGGAGAACGGATTGTTGCGGCAGGCGTCGAGAATGAAGAGCTTGAGCTTCGTCGCCCCGGCCAGCGAGCGCTGCACGCGGTCGATCGGAATGCTCTCGTCCTCGACGTCGCGGTCGCTTTTCAGCTCCGCATCGACCGGCAGGAGATAGTTCACGCCGTTCATTTCCATGGCGTGGCCGGAGAAATAGACGACCGCCACATCGGCGTCGACCGCATCGTCCTCGAATTCGCGCAGCGCCTTCACCATGGCGGAACGGTCGAGATCGAGCACCGTCTTGATCGTATCGAAACCCGCGCTTTCGAACGACGCCTTCATCAGGTCGACGTCGTTTGCGGGGTTCTTGAGTTGCGCGGTCGCCTCGTAGTTCTGATTGCCGATCAACAGCGCGATGCGCTTGGCTTCCGCGGAATCCGCCTGAAGCACCATGACGGCGATCGAAACGAAGAATACCGGCGCCCAGCGTTTGGTCATTCGCTTGAACATGCCCTTCCCTCCGGCATTGTTGCCGACAGTATTACGTATGGGCATAGCGGTTTCAATGGAACGCGGTGCGGATTTTTTCGGTCGAATCGATTTGAGGCCGCCGTCAGGCGCCGACCTCGATCCAGCGCCCCTCGCGATAGGAGCGCGCCATCGCATGCACCGTGCGCTCGATTGTCAGCCCCGTCTCGAAATCGATCACATGACTGGGCTTTCCGTCGATCGCGGCCATCAGTTCGCGGCATTCGATGATCTTCAGATCGTTGAAGCCGAGGCCGTGGCCGGGCGCCGGGATGAACCGGTCGTAGGGCGCGTGGTGCGGCGCCGTCAGGATCGTCGCATAGCCCCGTTCGGTCGCGCGTCCCTCGGTCGTGTAGAGCTGGAATTCGTTCATCCGCTCCTGATCGTAGAGGATCGAGCCCTTCGAGCCGTAGATCTGCAGGGCGATGCGCCCCTTTCTGCCCCAGGCCGCGCGGCTCGCGATCAGCACGCCGGAGATGTTTCCCGGCAGGTGCAGCAGGACGTTCGCCGTATCGTAGTTTTCCACCACCCGCCGACCGCCGTCCTTTGCCGGCCGGTCCCGGTAGGGCTTTGCGAGATCGGCCATGACGCAGCAGACGTCGCCGAGAAGAACCCGGATCAGCGACAGCGGATGCACGGCAAAATCGTCGAGCGCGCCGTAGCCGGCGGAAGCCTCGCTCTTCCAGTAGAAGGGCGCCTCCGGATCGGCCATGAAATCCTCGTCCATTTCGACCCGCACGCTGTTGACGACGCCGATGGCGCCCTCGTCGAGCAGCTTGCGCATATGGCGGATGACGGGGTTCTGGATGTAATTGTAGCCCATGACGGCGACCTTGCCGGACGCGCGCGCGGCCGCAAGCATGCGCTCGGCATCCTCGAAGGCGGGCGCCATCGGCTTCTCGCACCAGACATGCTTGCCGGCCTCGAGTGCCGCAATCGCCATTTCGGCGTGAAACTGGTTCGGCGTCGTGACGGAGACGACATCGACCTCCGGGTCGGCCATGAGGTCCCGCCAGTCGGCGGTCGCCTTCTCGAAGCCGAATTCCCGGGCGCGCGTACCGGCGAGTTCCGCATTGGCCTCGGCCAGATGCACCAGGCGCGGTCGCGCCACGTCGCCGAAGACGGCACTGACATTGTTCCAGGCGAGCGCATGGCATTTGCCCATGTAGCCCGTTCCGATCAATCCGACGCCGAGAGCCTTCATCGATACTCCTCCCTGAGATATACCGGACCCGTCCGGTCTGCATAACCGGAATTTAATGGAACAGGAAGAACGCATTTGCTATCAAACGGAATATTTATTTCGTTTTGGGCGGGAGAAACAGGGTGAAGGACGTCGAAACGGCGACAATCCGCGTACCGCGCGATTTCGAGAGCCTGCGCAGCGTGATCATCGAACGCAAGGAGCAGATGCCCAAGCGGCTGGCGCAGGTGGCCGCTTTCGCGCTCGGCAATCCTGATGACATGGCCTTCGGAACGGCGGCAAGCATCGCCACGGCGGCCGAGGTGCAGCCCTCGACGCTGGTGCGCCTTGCCCATCATCTCGGCTACGAGGGGTTTTCGGACCTGCAGAGCGTTTTTCGCGCCCGCCTGCGCGACAGGACGCTGTCCTACGAGGAGCGGCTGCTGTCGCTCGAACAGGGGCCGGCACTGAACAGCGACGCGGAGCTTCTGTCCGGCTTCCTGAACGCCGCCGTGCAATCCGTGTCGCGGCTGGCGACGACGATCGACGGCGAGACCTTCAGCAAGGCGGTGGAACTTCTGGCGCACGCCGAGACGATCCACCTCGTCGCCAAGCGACGCTCCTATCCGCTGACCGCCCACATGGCGTATGCTTTCGGCAAGCTCGGCATCCGCCACCAGATCATCGCCTCGCCCAATGGCATCGACCCGGAAATGGCGCAGTTCGCCACCGAGCGCGACGCCGTGATCGCCGCAAGCTTTTCGCCCTATGCGGCCGAGAGCCTGGCGCAGGCACAGGCGCTCGCAGCCCGAAACGTGCCAATCGTCGCCATCACCGACTCGGTCTTCTCGCCGCTTGCCACCTGCGCGACGCACTGGTTCGAGGTGTCGGAGGCGGATTATGCCGGCTTCCGCTCGCTTTCGGCCTCGATGGCGCTCGCCATGGCGCTTCCGGTCGCCATTGCCGAAAAGCGCAGAAGCCTGGAGAGGGCCGGGAAAAGATCGGTGCTTTCCAAAACGGAATGATTATTCCGAATTGACATTATAATAGAACTTATGTTTCATTTCGCACAATGCCCGCGCCAGTCCGGGCACATGCGATACGGGAGGACATCATGCCGCAATCCGACCTTGCTTCGGCCGGGACGACGCTGGACGTCATAACGATCGGCCGCTCGTCGGTCGATCTCTACGGCCAGCAGCTCGGCACGCGGCTGGAAGACACCGCCTCCTTCGCCAAGTCGGTCGGCGGCTGCCCCGCCAATATCGCCATCGGCACGGCGCGGCTCGGCCTGAAGTCGGGTCTCATCACCCGCGTCGGCGACGAGCAGATGGGCCGCTTCATCATCGAGCAGTCGGCCCGCGAAGGGGTCGCGACCGCGGGCATCCGCACCGACAAGGACCGCCTGACGGCGCTCGTGCTGCTGGCGATCGAATCGGAAGGCGTCTCGCCGATGATCTTCGTGCGCACCGACTGCGCCGACATGGCGCTTTGCGAGGACGACATCGACCCGGATTTCATCCGCTCCTCGCGCGCCGTGCTCGTTTCCGGCACGCATTTTTCCAAGCCGAACACCGAGGCTGCGCAGAGAAAGGCGATCCGGCTTGCCAAGGAGGCCGGCCGCAAGGTGATCTTCGACGTGGACTATCGACCGAATCTCTGGGGGCTTGCCGGCCATGCGGAGGGTTTCGAGCGCTATGTGAAATCCGACCGCGTATCCGACATCATGAAATC
>CAMPIK010000149.1 GCA_946886325.1 uncultured Shinella sp. | reverse complement strand
CGGCATCGGCGGCATCGGCATGAGCGGCATCGCCGAGGTGCTGCACAATCTCGGCCATCGCGTGCAGGGATCGGACCAGGCCGACAGCGCCAATGTCCAGCGTCTGCGCGAAAAGGGCATCGAGGTCTTCGTCGGGCACAAGGCGGACAATCTCGGTGACGCCGAAGTCGTCGTCGTCTCGACCGCGATCCGCAAGAACAACCCCGAACTGATCGCCGCGCGCGAAAAACTGCTGCCGGTGGTCCGCCGCGCCGAAATGCTCGCCGAGCTGATGCGTTTCCGCAATGCGATCGCCATCGGCGGCACGCATGGCAAGACGACGACGACCTCGATGGTCGCGGCCCTGCTCGATGCCGGCGGGCTCGACCCGACCGTCATCAACGGCGGCATCATCAACGCCTACGGCACCAATGCGCGCATGGGCGAGGGCGAGTGGATGGTGGTGGAGGCGGACGAGTCCGACGGCACCTTCCTGAAGCTGCCGGCCGATATCGCCGTCGTCACCAATATCGACCCGGAGCATCTCGACCATTACGGCACCTTCGATGCCGTGCGCGCGGCCTTCCGCCAGTTCGTCGAGAACGTGCCGTTCTACGGCTTCGGCGTCATGTGCCTCGACCACCCCGAGGTGCAGGCGATGGTCAGCCGCATCGAGGACCGCAAGGTCATCACCTATGGCGAGAACCCGCAGGCCGACGTGCGCTTCGGCAACATCCGCATGGACGGCGCCGTCTCCGTCTTCGACGTCGAGATCAGACGCCGGCGGACCGGCAAGATCATCTCGCTGAAGGACCTGCGCCTGCCGATGCCGGGCCGGCACAACGTTTCCAACGCAACCGCCGCCATCGCCGTCGCCCAGCGTCTCGGCATGTCGCCGGAGGATATCGCCAAGGGGCTCGCCGCATTCGGCGGCGTCAAGCGGCGCTTCACGCTCACCGGCGACTGGAACGGCGTCAACATCTATGACGATTACGGCCATCATCCCGTCGAGATCAGGGCCGTGCTGCGCGCCGCGCGCGAGGCCTGCCCGGGCCGGATCATCGCGGTTCACCAGCCGCACCGCTATTCGCGGCTCCACAGCCTCTTTGAGGAATTCGCCGGCTGCTTCAACGATGCCGACGCCGTGCTGATGGCGCCGGTCTATGCCGCCGGCGAGGAGCCGATCGACGGCGTGTCCGCGGAGGAACTGGTCGCGCGCATCAAGGCCGGCGGCCATCGCGACGCGCGCTATGTGGATGGGCCGGAGGCGCTTGCCCCGACCATCGCCGCGATTGCAAAGCCCGGCGACTTTGTGGTTCTCTTGGGGGCTGGCAGCATCACCTACTGGGCGCAGGCGCTGCCGAAGGAACTGGCGGACATTTCGGGAATGGCAGAATGAAGCAGGTCGACGGTCAAAAGCTCCTGGCATCGCTTGGCGAGGGCATCGGGAACATCCGTGGCCGGCTGACGCCCGACGCGCCGATGGACCGCGTGACGTGGTTTCGTGCCGGCGGCCTGGCCGAACTGATGTTTCATCCGCACGACGTCGAGGACCTCGTCGCCTTCCTGCAACTGGTGCCGGAAAGCGTGCCGCTGATGGTGGTCGGCGTCGGCTCGAACCTGCTGGTGCGCGACGGCGGCATCCCCGGCATCGTCATCCGCCTCTCCGCCAAGGGTTTCGGCGATCTGGAGATCGTCGGCGAGAACCGCATCAAGGCGGGTGCGATCTGCCCGGACAAGAACATCGCGGCGATGGCGCTCGACCACGGCATTGCCGGCTTCGAGTTCTATTACGGTATTCCCGGTTCGCTGGGCGGGGCGTTGCGCATGAATGCCGGCGCCAATGGCGGAGAGACGAAGGATAGGGTCGTCGAGGTCCATGCGGTCGATCGCCAGGGGCAGAAGCATGTGCTTTCGAATGCCGACATGGGCTACAGCTACCGCCACTCCGAAGCGCCGAAGGACCTGATCTTCACCCATGCGGTCTTCGAAGGCCATGCGGGCGACAAGGCGGAAATCCGCGAGAAGATGGATGCCGTGCGCCAGCATCGCGAGACGGTGCAGCCGATCCGCGAGAAGACCGGCGGCTCGACCTTCAAGAATCCGGAAGGCACCTCGGCCTGGAAGGAGATCGACAAGGCCGGCTGCCGCGGCCTGATGATCGGCGGCGCGCAGATGTCGCCGATGCACTGCAATTTCATGATCAATACCGGCCAGGCGACCGGCTACGAGCTCGAATATCTCGGCGAGACGGTACGCTCGCGCGTGCTCGAACAGTCCGGCATCATGCTGCACTGGGAGATCAAGCGCGTCGGCAAGTTCATGCCGGGCTACGAGGTCAGGGAATTCCTCGGCCGCGCCACGGCTTAACCTTTTCCGCACACACGCTCCGTTCAGGCCGCTCCTTCGAGGGCGGCCTTTTCGTTTGCGCCTGTCGCATTCCTGCTCTTGCGGTGCGGGCAACTCTCTGATTCCAAGGCCGGAATCGCGTCGGCGGTTTGATTCGGAGCCGAAAATTAACCGGCTCCCGTGTCCGGGTTAACGAAAGTAAACGCTTCATTAACCTTAATCGCGCTCTAGTGGGATCATCTCGACTTGCCGAGTCGGACCTCACAGGAATCAGGTCCGCGCAAGCGAATACGGGCAATGTGCGGAATTCTCGGGGGAAGTATGAGCGGCAAGCATGTAGCGGTCCTGATGGGTGGTTTTTCGTCGGAGAGGCCGGTCAGCCTCGCGTCCGGAGCCCCCTGCGCGGACGCTCTCGAAGGCGCCGGCTACCGCGTCACGCGCGTCGATGTCGATCACGACATCGCCCGCGTGCTCGGCGACCTGAAACCCGACGTCGCCTTCAACGCGCTGCACGGCCCCTTCGGCGAGGACGGCACGATCCAGGGCATCCTGGAATATCTGCAAATCCCCTACACCCATTCCGGCGTGCTGGCCTCGGCGCTCGCCATGGACAAGGCGCAGGCGAAGATCGTCGCCAAGGCCGCCGGCGTTCCGATTGCCGAGCAGCGGCTGATGAACCGCTTCGATTTCACCTCGAGCCACCCGATCAAGCCGCCCTATGTGGTGAAGCCGGTGCGCGAGGGATCGTCCTTCGGCGTCGTCATCGTCCAGGAAGACCAGTCGCATCCGCCGCAGGTCATCACCTCGAACGAATGGCGCTACGGCGACCGCGTCATGGTCGAGCGCTACATCTACGGGCGGGAACTCACCTGCGGCGTAATGGGCGATGTGGCGCTTGGCGTGACGGAAGTGGTGCCCCAGGGCCACAGCTTCTATGACTATGATTCCAAATATGTAAAAGGCGGTTCGAAACACGTCCTGCCGGCGCAAATTTCACCAAATATTTACCAAAAAATTCAAACACTCGCTCTCAAGGCGCATCAGGCGATCGGGTGCCGTGGCGTGAGCAGATCGGACTTTCGTTACGACGACCGTTTCTCCGAGAATGGGGAACTGGTCTGGCTGGAAATCAACACCCAGCCCGGAATGACTCCTACCTCCCTGGTGCCCGAAATGGCCGAACATGCCGGCCATACCTTTGGTGAGTTCTTGAGCTGGATGGTGGAGGACGCGTCGTGTTTGCGTTGAGCGGCAAAAGCAAGGGCAGGGTGCGTCCGATGGATGCCACCGGTCTTGCCGAGATCGAGGCGGGCCTCATCCTGCCGCGGCCGCTCCGCCGTGTCGTGCGCCTCATCGTCGGTCTTGCTGTCGGACGCGTCAACATCCCGCGCCATACCGGCAACCTCGCGATTGCCACCTTCTTCGCCGCCACCGGTTTCTACGGCATGGCGCTCGGCGGCCATTCGCAGGATTTCGCGCAGGCGACCACCACCACGTTCGGTTTCGCGATCGAGGACGTGAAAGTTTCCGGTGCCCGCGAGACCTCCGAGATCGACATCCTCGAACGGCTTGGGCTCGACGGCACGACGTCGCTGGTCGCCCTCGACATCAAGGAAGCGCGGCATAACCTTTCCAGCCTTCCCTGGGTCGAGGACGTGTCGGTGCGCAAGGTCTATCCCGGCACGATCGAGGTCAACCTGACGGAACGCACGGCCTTTGCGATCTGGCAGCACGGGCAGGACCTTTCGCTGATCGAGAAGAACGGCAGCGTGATCGCGCCGCTGCGCGACAACAAGTTCTCGACGCTCCCGCTCTTCGTCGGCCGCGATGCCGAGACGGCGGCTGCCGCCTTCGAGCGCGAGTTCGACAACTGGCCGGAGATCAAGACGCGCGTGCGCGCCTATGTCCGCGTCGCCGGCCGCCGCTGGGACCTGCACCTGCACAATGGCGTCATCGTCAAGCTGCCCGAGCACAATGTCGCCCGCGCCATGCATGTCCTCTCCACGCTCCAGGCCGACCAGGACGTTCTCGAGCGCGATATCGCGGCAATCGACCTCAGGCTCGACGACCGCACGACGATCCGGCTGACGGCAGAGGCCGCCGAACGGCGCAAGACCGCGCTCGAGCAGCGGACCAAGGAATTGAAGAAGGCGGCACAGCGCACATGAGTATCTTCGGCTCCTCCCATTTCGGTCTGCCGCGCCTGAAGCCGCTCTCGTCGAAGCGGTCTCATGTCGTTTCGGTGCTCGACATCGGCTCGACCAAGGTCGTCTGCATGATCGGCAAGCTGACGCCGCGGCCGGAAAGCGAAATCCTTCCGGGCCGCACGCACAATGTCGAGGTCATCGGCATCGGCCACCAGCGCTCGCGCGGCGTCAAGAACGGCGTCATCGCCGACCTCGATGCGGCCGAAAGCGTCGTGCGCCTCGCGGTCGATGCGGCCGAGCGCATGGCCGGCCTCACGGTCGACAGCCTGATCGTCAACGTCTCGGCGGGGCGCCTGCAGAGCGACATCTACACCGCGACGATCGATCTCGGCGGGCAGGAGGTCGATGCAAACGACCTTCGCCGCGTGCTCTCCGTCGCCGGCCAGCAGTCGCTGCGCCAGGACCGCGCCATCCTGCATTCGCTGCCGACGGGCTTCTCGCTCGACGGCGAACGCGGCATCCGCGATCCGCTCGGCATGTTCGGCGACGTTCTCGGCGTCGACATGCATGTGCTGACGGCCGAACGCACCGCGCTGAAAAATCTCGAGCTCTGCGTCAACCGCGCGCATCTCTCCGTCGAGGGCATGGTCGCGACACCCTATGCGAGCGGGCTTTCGGCACTTGTCGACGACGAGGTCGAACTCGGCTGCGCCTGCATCGACATGGGCGGCGGCACCACGACCATATCGGTCTTTGCCGAAGGCAAGCTGGTTCATGCCGACGCGGTTTCGCTCGGCGGTCATCACGTCACCACGGACCTCGCCCGCGGGCTTTCGACCCGGATCGAGGATGCCGAACGCCTGAAGGTCGTGCATGGCTCGGCGCTGCCGAACGGTTCCGACGAGCGCGACATCGTTTCGGTCCCGCCGATCGGCGAGGACGACCGCGACCAGCCGACCCACGTGCCGCGCGCGCTTGTCTCGCGCATCGTGCGGGCCCGTATCGAGGAAACGCTGGAGCTGATCCGCGACCGCATCCAGCGCTCTGGCTTCTCGCCGATCGTCGGCAAGCGGATCGTGCTGACGGGCGGCGGCAGCCAGTTGACCGGCCTGCCGGAAGCGGCGCGCCGCATCCTCGCCCGCAACGTGCGCATCGGCCGTCCGCTCGGCGTGTCCGGTCTGCCGTCCGCGGCCAAGGGCCCGGCCTTCTCGGCCGCGGTGGGGCTGATGATCTATCCGCAGGTGGCGGAGATGGAAACACATGCTGCGCAGGGCGGAGTGCTTGCGCAACTGACAGGTGGCAACGGCCGCTTCGCCCGTATGGGCCAGTGGCTGAAGGAGAGTTTTTGAGCCCTGACCGGACCCTTGTCCGCGTACCCGGCAGGACCCAACGAGTTTCAAGAATTGGCCGGCGTGGCGATGCGGGCCTAGCACAGAAGGAACGTGTACAATGACTATCAAGCTGCAGAAGCCGGATATCACCGAACTGAAGCCCCGCATCACCGTCTTCGGTGTCGGCGGTGGTGGCGGCAACGCCGTCAACAACATGATCACCGCCGGTCTCCAGGGCGTCGACTTCGTCGTCGCCAATACGGACGCCCAGGCGCTGACCATGACCAAGGCCGAACGCATCATCCAGATGGGTGTCGCCGTCACCGAGGGCCTTGGCGCCGGTTCGCAGCCCGAGGTCGGCCGTGCGGCCGCCGAGGAATGCATCGACGAGATCATCGATCACCTGAACGGCACCCACATGTGCTTCGTCACCGCCGGCATGGGCGGCGGCACCGGCACGGGTGCGGCTCCGG
>CAMPIK010000148.1 GCA_946886325.1 uncultured Shinella sp. | reverse complement strand
TCATGGACAGATCAACCCAAATCAAGGCTATGGCGAGCGAACAGCGCCTGACGGTCCTTCGACTGCTGGCGGACCCGCAAGGGCATTTCGGCCACCAGTGGTCGGCCGATCCGGCCGCGTTCGGCGTATGCATGACATTGATTGCCGAGGCGCTGGCCGTTGCACAGCCCACCGCCAGCCGGCATCTGGACATTCTCAGGCAGGCCGGCTTCATCACTGTGCGGAAGCACCTGAAATGGTCCTATTGTAAACGGGACGAGACCGCGATCAGGGACTATCTGGATTGGCTGGCGACCGAGCTTTCATCCAAAGGACATGGAATTTCCGCTGCGCGGGATACCCGGTCGTCTTGAAGATGCCGGCCGGGTGTCCCACCAGGAGCGCCCACCGAGATTTCGGTGTCGGCGTCGTGCCTAGTCCAGCAGAACCACGGCCTCGACCTCGAAAAGCATCGGGTCGATGGCGAGTTTCGGCACGGGAACCAGCGTTTGCGCGGGCAGTTTCGCGCCGAACATTCGCATGACGTTGCTGGTGAGCACGCCGAGTTTCGACATGTCGTGGTCGACCACAAACACCGTCAGTTTCACGACCTGGTCGGGACGGGCGCCGAGCGCGTCGATGACGGCGGCGAGGTTTGCGTAGGCCTGTTCGACCTGGGCTGCGAAATCCGGCGAGAGCGCGCCGGTATGATCCTGCCCGCCTTGTCCGGAGATAAAAGCCAGCCGGCCGAAACCGGGGGTGATGACGGCGGTGCTGTAGCCATTCGGCGTCGGGTCGTGCAGGTGGGACGGATTGACGATGGCCGGTGTTGCACTGGTGTCTGGGATTGGGGATGTCATGGTCACTCTCCTTGTCGTGTTGCCACGACCCGCCTAGAGTAAATCAGTGCCAAAATTTGTCACCGAATAGAGAGGCTTCGGCAAATGAACATCCGCCGCAGACAGGATGCGATCGTGCGTCTTCTCCGGCGCAACGGAACCTCGACTGTCGACGACCTGACAGCGGAGATCGGTGCCTCCAGGCGAACGGTGCTGCGGGACATCGCGGCGCTGCGTGACCAGGGCTTCGTCATCCACTCGGAATCCGGCCGGGGCGGCGGGCTTCAGCTCGATCCGGAATCGCTGCAAACGACAACAAGGCTTTCGGTCACGGAAGTGTTTGCGCTCATCATTAGCGTTGCGGCGATACGCGCGGGCCGATCCCTTCCGTTCTCCGATCTTGCCGATTCAGGCCTGACAAAGATTGAAAAGACCCTGCCGGCAGACAAGGTGCGAGACCTGCGCCGGCTTCTCGACTGCCTGTATGTCGGAAAGCTCTCGCCCGAGCAGGACGTTTCGACCCTCGGGTCAGCCGATCTCGATCTGCTGCCCGCTTTCGAGACGGCATTTCTGCAGCGGCTACATCTCCGGTTCCGCTATCGTGACGCCAAAGGGCAGGAAACCGTTCGCGAGGTCGAGCCGCAGGCCATGCTTATCCTGCCGCCCCTCTGGTATCTCGTGGCCTGGGATTTTAGCCGCGACGGTTTCCGCCATTTCCGCATGGACAGGATCAGCGGCCCGGAGATCGTGGAAGGCACGCAGTTTCGCCGACGGCATGTGCCGTTCGAAGACGACGTCTGCCCTTTCAGCCAGATGCCGCGCTGAGCGAATGCGTGCTGCCTTCGTCCACGGTTACCGCGCGAGGAGACGCTCGACCAGTTCCGAATGCAGCTCGTTGAAATGGGTGATGACGTGGGTCGGCTCCAGGCTTTCGACCGGCACGTCGGAATAGCCGAAGGGCACGCCGATCGAGGGGATGCCGGCGTTTTTTGCCACCAGCATGTCGTTGAGGCTGTCGCCGATCATCACGGTGCGGACCGGGTCGCCGCCGGCAAGCCTGATGGTGCCGAGCAGATGTTCGGCATCGGGCTTGCGAACAGCAAAGGTGTCGCCGCCGGTGATTGCCGCGAAGCGGTTCGTGACGCCGAGCCCCTCCAGAAGGCGCTTGGCGAGCATTTCCATCTTGTTGGTGCAGACGGCAAGGCGGTAGCCGGCGGACGACAGGCGTTCCATGGCGTCCGCGAGACCGGGATAGAGAACGGACTGGCCCGGCATGCCGGCGGCATAGTGTTCGACGAAGGTCGCCAGCATGCGCTCGAGGTCGCCGTCCGAAAGCTCGCGGCCGCGCAGCGAAAAGGCGCGGCGGATCATCACCTGGCCGCCATGTCCGACGAGATAGGTGAGATCGTCGAAACCGACGGGCGCAAGACCCTCCACGCCGATCGTGTGGTTGAGGCTCGCGACGAGATCGGCGGCGGTATCGATCAGGGTGCCGTCGAGATCGAAGACGACGAGGGGCGCGGACTGGACGGGAGCGTTCACGGAAGGCCTCTTTGCGGCATGGGGATCGGGTCCGGCAGGACCGGAACCCGGTTAGGCGATTGCGGCGCCGAATGCAATCGCCCGGATGCAGGGCGCGAGGTGCGGCGCGCAAGGGCGATGCGCCCGGCGATCAGCAACGACCGCCCGCAACTGCCGCGATTTGGACTTTCGTTTGCGCGGCAGCGCGTGTAAGTGTCTCCTCGCTGCGGCCGGGCCTCTCCGGGGCTTGCTGCCGCATGAAGGACGAGCAGGGAGCAGGTGGCGTATGGACGCCCGCGAAATGAAGATCAAGGCCGCCGAGGCCGCACTGTCGCATGTGGAAGACGGAATGCGTCTCGGCATCGGTACCGGTTCGACGGCGGAAGAGTTCGTCCGGCTGCTTGCCGAAAAGGTCGCCGGCGGCATGGCCGTCACCGGCGTGCCCACCTCCGAGCGGACGGCGCGTCTCTGCGTCGAACTCGGGGTGCCGCTGAAGTCCCTCGACGAATTGCCGGAGCTCGACCTGACGGTCGACGGGGCCGACGAGGTGGATCCGGCCCTGCGTCTCATCAAGGGCGGCGGCGGCGCGCTGCTGCGCGAAAAGATCGTCGCCAGCGCCTCGGCCCGCATGATCGTCATCGCCGACGAAAGCAAGGTCGTCGACATGCTCGGCGCCTTCAAGCTGCCGATCGAGGTCAATGCCTTCGGCCTCGTCTCGACGCGGCTTTCGGTCGAGAAGGCGGCGAGCCGGCTCGGCCTTTCCGGCGATCTCGAGGTGCGCCGTTCGGGCGACGGCGACTTCATGACGGATGGCGGGCATCTCATTCTCGATGCATCTTTTGGCCGCATTCCTGATGCAGATGCGCTGGCCAATGCCCTCAATTTCATACCCGGTGTCGTGGAGCACGGGCTGTTCATCAATCTCGCGTCACTCGCCATCATCGCTGGGCCGGATGGTGCGCGCACGCTGACCGCCACACGTTAGACAGGAGCACTATCCCCATGATCACCTTTGCTGGCCTCGGCCGGACCCTCGCCGTAACGCTCATCGCCTCGACCGCGCTCGTCGGTGCCGCTCGGGCACAGGACGTGACGGACGAACAGATCAAGGCCGCGCGGGCGACGATCGATGCGCTGGGCGTAACGGTGAACTTCGACAATATCCTTCCGGCAATCGCCGAGCGGCTGAAGCGCACGCTGATCCAGTCCTCGCCGAACTACGAGGATCTGATCGAGGCCATGGTCGACGAGCAGGCACTGGCGCTGGCGCCGCGCCGCGGCGATCTTGAGCGGGAAGCCGCCGCCATTTATGCCAAGACCTTTACCGTCGAGGAACTGAACGCGATCGCCCAGTTCTACGGTTCGCCGATCGGCAAGAAGCTCCTGAAGGACGGACCGATCGCCGCGCGCGAACTCGTCAAGGCCGCCGACATCTGGACCGCCGGCATTTCGCGCGACCTCGCGGTCGAAAGCGACAAGAAGCTGGAAGCAGCGATCGGTGCGCAGAAGGCGGCCGAGGGCACGCAGCCGGCAGAAGGCCAGCCCGCGGAAGCGCAGCAGTAAATCGACCGTCAGCATCCGTTCAGCGGAAATTGATGAGCCCGGAGCGATCCGGGCTTTTCCTTTTGGGCCGGGCTTTCCTATATGGTGGCGACCGAACCGGCGATGCCGGGAT
This sequence comes from uncultured Shinella sp., assembly GCA_946886325.1. The sequence continues at coordinate 2,277 of CAMPIK010000148.1, read as the reverse complement.
TCGCCCGCCCTGACGTTCTCAAAGCCATCGGAGCCAGCCATGCCGCAATTCGACTATGACCTTTTCGTCATCGGCGGGGGCTCGGGCGGCGTGCGCAGCGGACGGCTTGCGGCGGCCATGGGCAAGAAAGTCGCCATCGCCGAGGAGTTCCGCTACGGCGGCACCTGCGTCATCAGGGGCTGCGTGCCGAAAAAGCTCTATGTCTATGCCTCGCAGTTCCACGAACATTTCGAGGATGCGGCCGGTTTCGGCTGGCATGTCGGCGAGAGCCGGTTCGACTGGACGGCGCTCGTCGCCGCCAAGGAGAAGGAGATCGGGCGTCTCGAAGGGCTCTATCGCAAGGGCCTCGACAATGCGGGCGCCACGATCCTCGACACGCGCGCCGTGCTCGTCGGGCCGAACACCATCCGGTTGACCGCGACCGACGAACTTGTCGCCGCCGAGCGCATCGTGATCGCCGTCGGCGGCCATCCGACGCCGCACCCGGACCTTCCCGGCCACGAGTTCTGCATCAGCTCGAACGAGGCCTTCGACCTGCCGGAACTGCCGCAATCAATCCTGATTGCCGGCGGTGGCTATATCGCGGTCGAGTTCGCCAACATCTTCCACGGGCTCGGCGTCGAGACGACGCTGATCTATCGCGGCAAGGAAATCCTCGGCCGCTTCGACGGCGACATGCGGCGCGGCCTGCACCAGGCGATGGAGGCGAAGGGCATCCGTATCCTCTGCGAGGACATCATCATCGGCATCACCGAAGACGCCGATGGCCGCCGGATCGCCGAGACGAAGGCCGGCGAGACGATCGCCGTCGATCAGGTAATGCTGGCGCTCGGCCGCGTGCCCAATACGCAAGGCCTCGGCCTCGAAACGGCGGGCGTGAAGACAAACGAGAAGGGTGCCATCATCGTCGACGACTTCTCGCGCACGAGCGTGCCGAACATCTTTGCGCTCGGCGACGTGACGGACCGCGTGCAACTGACACCGGTCGCCATCCACGAGGCCATGTGCTTCATCGAGACGGAATTCCGCGGCAATCCGACAGCGCCGGATCACGACACGATCGCGACGGCCGTCTTCTCGCAGCCGGAAATCGGCACGGTCGGTCTCAGCGAGGAAGATGCGGCAAAGCGCTTCGATGAGGTCGAGGTCTACCGGGCGGAATTCCGGCCGATGAAGGCGACGCTGTCCGGACGCGCTGAAAAGACGATCATGAAGCTTGTCGTCAATGCGGCCGATCGCAAGGTCGTCGGCGCGCATATCCTCGGCCACGAGGCCGGCGAAATGGCGCAGCTTCTCGGCATCACGCTGAAGGCCGGCTGCACCAAGGACGATTTCGACCGCACCATGGCGGTGCACCCGACGGCAGCCGAGGAACTGGTGACGATGTACCAGCCGAGCTACCGCATCCGCAACGGCGAGCGGGTCTGAGCCTCGCTCAGCTTGCGAGCCGCGGCGCCTTGACCGCCTTGATGAAGAGCGCCTTCATCGCCGCCTCGATGCCTTCCGTCGGGCTGACCTCGAAATAGAGGTCGTCCGACGCGCATTCGCGCATCCGGTCGCCGATCTCGGTCTGGAAGGGGCTGATCCAGTTGTTGTACCAGTCGTTGGTCGGCAGCGGCAGGTAGGTCGTGTAGAGCACGGCAATCTTGATGCCGCGATCCTTCAGCGCCTGGCAGTAGGTCGTGTCGATCGGCTCCTGGCAGCGGTCGCCGGTCAGTCTTTTTGTGCAGGTCTTGGGCTTGTAGCTGTCGCCGACGCCGTCTGCCACGAAGAAGACAATCTTCTCGCGGCTTGCGGTGCTCGTGCCGTCGCCGGGCGTGTCGATCTCGTCGCCGATCTTCGTCAGGACGTCGTCAAAACTCGTCTGCTGGTCGTTGTTGTAGCCCTGCTTGGGAATGCTCATCAGCTTGATGTCGCCGGCGGACTTCTTGATCGAATTGAGATCGGCCGTAAGGCTCGCAACCTTGTTGAGCTTCACGTCCACCGCGGTCTCGCCGAACGTATAGGCGGCGATGCGGAACTGGCTGGCGTGTTTCTGGCTGGCGATCGCCTCGTCCATCAGCGCGGCGGTCGCCTTGGCCACGACATCGATGCGAATGGTCGCACCGATGTTGCGCGCGAGATGGTAGCGACTGTTCATGTCTTCCACGCCGTCCGTCGAAACGATGTGGCAGGCAAAGGCGCATTCCTTGTCGTTCGACGCTGACTTCGTCGCCTCAACCAGCTTCGCCACATCATCCGGCGTCGCGCCGACGCCCATCGAGGGCGTGTTGTCGA
>CAMPIK010000147.1 GCA_946886325.1 uncultured Shinella sp. | reverse complement strand
GACGAGATCGGCGACGATGCGGGGATTGAGCGCTGGGCGGACCGTCTCGCACCGATCCTCGACCGGTTGAATGCCGACCCGGCGCTGCACATCTACGAGACATTCCCGTCCCGCACCGGCCCCTATGCCGACTGACGACGAAGCGAAGGAAAGACGATGAGCGATTTGAGCAAGGACGAGCAACAGGCTTTCGAGGCTGCCGCATTCCGCAGGCTCGTGCAGCACCTGCGCGAGCGCAGCGACGTCCAGAACATCGACCTGATGAATCTGGCCGGCTTCTGCCGCAACTGCCTGTCCAACTGGTATCGCGACGCGGCCGAAGAGGCCGGCCGGACGATGAGCAAGGAGCAGTCCCGCGAGATCGTCTACGGCATGCCCTATGACGAATGGCGCGCCCTCAACCAGAAGGAAGCGAGCGACGGCGCCAAGGCCGCGTTCGAGGTCAATCGCCCGAAAGAGTAGGGCATCTGCCGAGATTTTCCGGGACAAGGCGGCCGCCGGGCCTTGATCTTGCCGGAAGTTCACGGCAGACCACGGCACCGAAGAATTCCATCCCGCAAAGGAGAAGACCATGTCCGATGCTCACGGCGTCGCCCGCGACCAGCTTCGCGCCTTCATCGAACGAATCGAGCGCCTCGAAGAGGAAAAAAAGACGATCGCCGACGACATCAAGGACGTCTACGGCGAAGCCAAGGGTACAGGCTTCGACACCAAGATCCTGCGCAAGGTCATCCAGATCCGCAAGCAGGACAAGGACGAGCGCATGGAGCAGGAAGCCATCCTCGACACCTACCTGCAGGCTCTCGGCATGATCGAACTGCCGCCGGACGCCGAATAACAGAACCCGGTCTCTGAAACGAGAAAAGCCGCGATGCCCGAAGGCGCCGCGGCTTTTTTCATAAGGCGAATAGGCTCTTAGTTGGCCTGCGCGAACTTCCGCACTTCCATGAAGTTGACGGCCGTTCCGCTGAAGCGCTCGGGATCGATCAGATTGTCGCCGTTGCTCTCGAAGCCGACCATATAGACCGTCGTCGGTGCGGCGCGCATCTCGCGGCTGACGAAGCGCGGCGCCTTGACCGGCTTGGACAGGCTTTCGACGCGTCCCTTGGTCAGCGCCCACTGCGAGATGATCTTCTGCGTCAGCTTCGGCTTGGTGCGGATCGCGCCGCGCGCGACGGCATCGGCATCCTTCTTCTGCGGACGGCCACCCTTGACGGCATCACTGGCGTCACCGGCATCAAAGGCGTTCAGGCTGGCAAGCGAGCGGGACGATACGGCCGATTCGGAAACGAGGGCCGCCATCTCGACCGGCCTGTCATCAGCAAAGCGATCCCTGACGGTCGATGCGGCCAGCGCCACCTTCGCGGCAGCCTCTGCCGAAATGCCGTCGCTCTGCTCGGCGTTTGCATTCGCGGCGAGAGCGACACGATCGGCCGTTTCAGGAACGGCGACATCGGCTTCGGCTGCCGCCAGAAGTGCTTGCGCCAGTTCCGGACGCGAATCGGGCACCGGCACGATGCCGAGATCCTCGGCGTCTTCCACAGGTCCGGCAGATGCGGTCATCAGTTCGGCCGGCGTCTCGCCGATCTGACCGCGATCGGTCAGAAGCTCCGGAACGGGAATTTTAAGGCTCGCCAGATCGACGGTCTCGTTCTTCTGCTCTTCCGGTTCCGGCAGCGCCGCTTCAAGCGCCTGCGCAGCGGTCGATGTCGTCGGCTGGACAAGTGCCAGTTCGGTCGTTGCAGGAACCTGCTTTTCCTTGAAGGCAGGGCGGACCAGCGGGACCGGCGCATTGAACGCCACTTCCGTTTCGACCGTCTTGGTTTCCGCCGCAGCCACGGCTACAGGACGTTCCTCGCGCACGACCGGCTTCTGTTCTTCGAGCGGTTCGGCGCTGTTGATGGCATCGGGTTCTTCATCCTCGTCGCCACCTCCGCCGAAGAGAGCCGCCAGGAAATTGCCCTTGCGCTTCTTGCCCGCCGTATCCGGCGAACCGCCGCCTGCGACCAGCACCGAATTGGCACCGACACGGCGCTTGTAGTCGGCCACCGCCGCATTGTAGCCGGGCAGCGGCTTGCCGTCCGACGGCAGGTGCATCGTCTTGCCATCGGGGAACAGGCTGACCAGTTCCTTCCGGCTCATGCGCGGCCAGGCGCGCACGCTGCCGACATCCATATGGACGAAGGGCGAACCGGAACGCGGGTAATACCCGACGCCGCCGACCTGGAATTTCATGCCGATGGAACGAAGGCTGGCGAGCTTTACGCCCGGAATATAGAAATCCATCGCCTTGCCGAGCATGTGCTGGCTCTTCTTGGCGACGCCCCGCGAGCGGGACCGCAGCATGGAGTTGGTTGCCGGCGAACGATAGGCGGAAACGACGTTGATGTAGCCGGTCGCGCCGCTCTTCTGGTACACTTCCCAGACGAGGTCGAAGAGCCTCGGATCCATCTTGGTCGGTTCGTTGCGACGCCAGTCGCGCAGGAATCGATTGAGCTGCTGGAGGCCCTTCTGGTCATAGCGCCCGTTGCGCTTGAAGGTGATCTCCGCCTTTTCCTTGGTATGGACGTAGTAGAGCTTGAGCTTGCGGACGCCCGACTGGGCCTCTGTCGCCGACGGCACCGTTGCCGGCACCATCAGGGCGGCGGCGACCAGCGCTGCCGTCACTGCCCGCGGAAGCCTGGCCAAAACCGCTTTGCAGCGGCTGGTCACGGAGGCGCCCGTGAGCCTCTTCAATCCAAACAAATTTGCCAACTCGATCCCCGTCCGAAGGACAACAGAAGGTCCGTTATCCCAGATGACTGTCAATTGCGGTAACAGCATGGCAAATCCGCCACAGTTGTCGCATCTGCCCCGTTATAGTGAACAATCACCTAACAAGGCTTAAACGACAACTGGAAAAGAGAGGACGCCGTTGAAAACAAAGGTTTTCAGGCGGCATCCTTCTGCGGATTGTCGGGATCGATACCATAGTCCTTGAGCTTGCGGTAGAGAGTCGAACGTCCAATGCCCAATTTGCGGGCAACCTGGCTCATCTGGCCATGATAGAACTTCAGCGCGAAGCGGATGAGTTCCTCCTCGACATCGGCAAGCTTGCGCACATGGCCGCCGCGATCAACGCTGGGGATCGCATTGTCGGGGGCGGTCGGCGCCGTCGTTTCCGCCGGCTCGTCGGCGCCGAAGCGCGGGTAGACGGGCGGCTGGCGGGTATCGGCAAGCGCGGCGTCGGCGGTGGCTGCCTCGACGTCCCAGGAGACCTTGCCGGTCTCGGAGATCGCATAGCCCGGCACCTGCGTCGCGATCTGCGGGAAATCGGTCACCGTCAGTTCCGGCCCTTCGCACAGCACGACGGCGCGATAGATGGCGTTTTCGAGCTGGCGGATATTGCCCGGCCAGTCATAGGCGGTCAGCATGGCCATGGCGCCCGGCGCAACGGTCAAGGGCGCTGCGAGCTTCTGTTCGCCGGCAAAGCGGTTGACGAAGGCCCGCACCAGAACCGGTATGTCCTCCTTGCGCTTGCGCAGCGCCGGGATCGTGATCGGGAAGACGTTGAGGCGGTAATAGAGATCCTCGCGGAAACGGCCTTCCTTGACCTCGGTGATGAGATCGCGATTGGTCGCCGAGATCAGCCGCACATTGACCTTCTGCGGGAAGCGCGCGCCGATCGTCTCGATCTCGCCCTGCTGGACGGCGCGCAGCAGCTTTACCTGCACTTCGAGCGGCAGGTCGCCGATCTCGTCGAGGAAGATCGTGCCGCCGTCGGCTTCCATGAACTTGCCGGTGTGGCGCTCCGTGGCGCCGGTAAAGGCGCCCTTCTCGTGACCGAAGAGAATGCTTTCGACCAGATTGTGCGGGATCGCACCGCAATTGACCGTGACGAAAGGCTTGTGCGCCCGGTCGCTCGCTGCCTGGATGGCGCGTGCGGCCATTTCCTTGCCGACACCCGATTCGCCTTCAAGCACGACCGGGATGTTCGACTGGGCCGCCCGGCGGCCGAGATCGATGACCCGCAGCATGGCCGGGCTTGCCGAAACGATATCGTCGAAATGCACGGTTTCCGCCTTGCTGCGCCGCCCCGGCCGGGCGCGTCCGTCACGCTGGTCGAGCTTGAGTGCATTGCCGATCGCGACTGCCAGGCGTTCCGGCGAGACAGGCTTGACGACAAAATCGAAGGCGCCGGCCCGCATGGCCATCACGACCGTCTCGATGCCGCCCTGCCCCGTCTGCACGACAACAGGGATTCCGACCTCGCGCTCCGCAAGCGCCTCCAGGAAGGCCGTGCCGTTCATTTCGGGCATCATCAGGTCGAGCAGGATGACGTTGATCAACCCTCCCTTGCGATCGAGCACGTCGAGGCCCGCACGGCCGTTTTCCGCCACATGGGCGACGTAGCCGTTGCGCTCGATCATGTTCTTCAGAAGCCTGCGCTGGACAGGATCATCGTCGATGACAAGAATATGGGCCGTCACTGGAACCTCCTTGCCTGAGGCATGCTTCATGCATGCTCACGGGGACTGAACTCGAGGCTGGACGATGACAGAAAGGGTTGAACATGCCGTTTTGAGAAAGGCTTGCATTTTAACCTTTTGCGCCGCAAGCAGGGCGCGCCGCCCCAAAAAGGAAAGCGAGAGAAGCAGATGATCCGTTTTGAACCCCGGAATTCCCATTTCAACGCGCCGGCCGAAGCCTCGTCCGCGGCCTCCGGACTGGGGGATCTTCCGTCCTGGGAACTCGGCGATCTCTACCCGTCCGCGACCTCGGTGGAGTTCACAGGCGACCTGAAGAAAGCGGCAGACGACACGCTCGCTTTCGAAGCCAAATGGAAGGGCAAGCTTACGGACGCGGCCTCGAAAAGCGGCGACGCGGGGCTCGGCGCGGCCGTGCGGGACTTCGAGGCGCTGGAGGACATTCTCGGCCGCATCGCCTCCTTTGCCGGCCTCACCTACTTCTCGAACACGACCGATCCGGCCAACGGCAAGCTCTATGGCGACGTGCAGTCGAAGATCACCGACATCAGCGCACATCTGCTGTTCTTCGCGCTCGAACTGAACCGGATCGATGACGCGGCGCTGGCCGCAAGCCTTGAGAATGACGCGCTTGCGGCGCATTACCGGCCCTGGCTCGAGGATCTGCGCAAGGACAAGCCGCACCAGCTCGACGACCGGACGGAACAGCTCTTCCTCGAAAAATCGATGACGGGAGCGGCCGCCTGGAACCGTCTGTTCGACGAGACGATGGCGTCGCTGCGCTATACCGTCGATGGCGAGGAACTGCCGCTGGAGGCGGCATTGAACCTCCTGCAGGACCCGGATGGCGCGGTGCGGCGCAAGGCGGCGGAAGCGCTCGCCGAAACCTTCAAGGCCAACATCCGCACCTTCACGCTGATCACCAACACGCTTGCCAAGGACAAGGAAATCTCCGACCGCTGGCGCGGCTTCGAGGACATCGCCGACAGCCGGCACCTGGCCAATCGCGTCGAGCGGGAGGTCGTGGACGCGCTGGCCGCCGCCGTGCGCGAGGCCTATCCGCGCCTGTCGCATCGTTACTACGCGATGAAGGCGAAATGGCTCGGAATGGAACAGATGAATTTCTGGGACCGCAACGCGCCGCTGCCGGAGACCTCCAATGCGCTGATCGGCTGGGACGAGGCGCGCGAGACCGTGCTTTCTGCCTATGGCAGCTTCGACCCGGAAATGGCTGCTATCGCCAAACGCTTCTTCGACCACGGCTGGATCGACGCGCCGGTGCGTCCCGGCAAGGCGCCCGGCGCCTTCGCGCACCCGACCGTTCCGTCGGCCCACCCCTATGTGCTCGTCAACTACATGGGCAAGCCGCGCGACGTGATGACGCTCGCCCACGAACTCGGCCATGGCGTGCACCAGGTGCTGGCCGGCGGTCAGGGCGCGCTGATGGCCTCGACGCCGCTGACGCTTGCCGAAACCGCCTCCGTCTTCGGCGAGATGCTGACCTTCCGCAGCCTGCTCGACAAGACGAAGGACAGGCGCGAGCGCAAGGCCATGCTCGCCCAGAAGGTCGAGGACATGATCAACACGGTCGTGCGCCAGATCGCCTTCTACGAATTCGAGCGCAAGCTGCACACCGCCCGCAAGGAGGGCGAACTGACGAGCGATCAGATCGGCGAACTCTGGCTTTCGGTGCAGGCCGACAGCCTCGGCCCGGCGATCGGGATTTCCGAGGGCTACGAGACCTACTGGGCCTATATCCCCCACTTCATCCACTCGCCCTTCTACGTCTATGCCTATGCCTTCGGCGACTGCCTTGTGAACTCGCTCTACGCACAGTATG
>CAMPIK010000146.1 GCA_946886325.1 uncultured Shinella sp. | reverse complement strand
TTCGAGGGGTCGGCCCATGTCGGGCGCAAGGCCGAATGGCCGCGCTGGACGCCGACGCAGAGCATGATCGAGCGCGAGCCGGAACGGAACCTGCAATGGGCCGGCGGCATGGAACCGGGGCTCACCAACCCGCTCGGGCCGCGTGCGCTCTACCTGCACAAGGACGGCCAGGACACGCTCTACCGCATCCACGGCACGACGGAGGCCTGGTCGATCGGCAAGGCGGTGTCGAGCGGCTGCATCCGGCTCTTCAACCCCGATATCATCGATCTCTACGGCCGCGTGCCGACCGGCTCGCGCGTCGTCGTGCTGCAGGGGTCGGCACCGGCGATGGAGGAGATCCCCGTCGCCACCGTCGACGACCTCATTCCGCCCGCGGCCATCTGACGGCCGCGCGCACACGATCCGCGCATCGCCCGCAGGACCTGCCCGGTTTCGGGGGCGATGCCGGTGCCCGGCGCCTAGGTAGCCACTACCAGGCGTCGGGCCTGCGCAGCATGTGCACGATATTGGCCGGGTTCATGATCCAGCCGCCCTGAAACCCTTCCCCCAGATCCTCCACCGCGTCGCAGCGCACCACGCCGCTTGCCTCCAGATGGTTGAGCGCACCCTCGTGGTCCGGCGTGAAGAGTTCCAGCCAGACCTCGGCCTGGCTGAAGGCCGGCGCCTCGTCGATCCACAGCCGGTTCGGCCCGAGCAGGAAGCCCTTGGCCGGCACCTTCTCGTCGAAGGGCGGCAGGCCCACCACGTCGCGATAGAAGGCAAGCGTCGCCGCATACTGGTGCGACGGCACCTTCATGGCGATGTTGATGCCGCCGGTGATCTCGGTCTTGCGTTCCGTCGTCATGACGGTCTCCTTTCTACCTGTTGGTGAAATATGGGTTCGCGACAGCCCGTCAGACGAAATCCTGCTGCTCGGAGGCGACGACGCCCTTGAGTTCGCTCGGGTAATAGCCCTCGCGCAGGTTGATGCCATATTCCAGATAGGCCTTCATGCAGGCGAGCATCTGCGACCAGCCCTCGCAGTTCATGAAGGCGCTCTTCTGGCCGCGCGCGTTCTCGCGCCAGCCGGTCTCGCCGATCGTCACCATCGTGCCGCCGTCCTCGAGCGGCTGGAAGCGCATCTCGACGCGGGTCCTGTAGGGCTCCTCGCCCTCCTCCACCATCGCATCCCAGCGGAAGACGATCCGCGCATCCTTCTCGACCGTATCGACGATGACGGGCGCCATGCCCCACCAGGTCACCGTCGCGCCCTCGACCATCGGGCCGCTCGCCCCGCCGATGGTCGTGAAATAGCCGCTGAGCTTTTCCGGATTGACCACCGCGTCAAAAACCTCCGCCACCGGCTTGGCGATACGTCCGTTCACGCGAAATTCCAGCGTCATGCCGTCCTCCTCCGGGCGATACGCGCCCTTTCAATCTTGTACGGGGTCAAAATATGTTATAAAAATATAACATGTCAAGCGAATCGAAAGAGGACACCGTTTTCAAGGCGCTCGCCAACGGCAAGCGCCGGCAGATGCTGGACGCGATCAAGGTGGAGCCGCTGACGACGGGCGCGCTCTGCGAGCGGTTTCCGGAGATGGATCGCTGCACGGTAATGCAGCATCTGAAGGTGCTGGAAGAAGCCGACCTGGTGATCCCGCGCCGCGAAGGCCGCGAGCGCTGGAACCACCTGAACGCCCTGCCGATCCAGGCGATCCACGACCGCTGGATCAGCCAGTATGCCGGTCACGCGATGAGCGTGCTGTCTGCGCTGAAGGGGGAGTTGGAGGGGTGATGGCAGCCTAGGCGGCGTCGACGAATTGACGGCGCTGCGGGATTGCCAGCAGGCTTCACACTACACTCGACGTCATCCTCGGGCTTGTCCCGAGGATCTGCAAACGCATAGAAAATCAATAGGTTGCAGATTCTCGGGACAAGCCCGAGAATGACGTTGGAGTGTGTCTTGGCGCGGCAATACCGATGGCACCGCCATCAATGCAGCGGCGCCAAACTCAAACCGCGACCGCAATCCGCCCCACCTCGGCAATCACCGCATCGCGCTCCGCGCCCGTTATGCCCGGCACCTCGTAGAACACGACGACCAGAACCGCGCCGCGGTCCGGCGACCATCCGATTGCCACGTCGTTGGCATTGCCGGCTTTGTCACCGTTGGTGCCCGTCTTGTCGCCGGCGATCCAGTCGTCGGGGAAACCTGCCCGGATGCGGGCGTCGCCCGTCTTGTTCATCACCAGCCAGGCAGCCAGTTGCGCCTTGGAACGCCGCGACAGCACGTCGCCGAAGACCAGATTGCGCAGCGTCTCCAGCATGGCATCGGGCGTCGAGGTGTCGCGTTCGTCGTCCGGTCCGTCATGGGTGTTGAGCGTCGGCTCCGTGCGGTCGAGCCGCGAGACCTTGTCGCCGGTCGAGCGCAGGAAATCGGTCAGGGCCGCCGGCCCGCCGTAGCTTGCCAGCAGGATGTTGGCGGCGGCGTTATCACTCCAGGTGATCGTCGCCTCGCAGAGTTCGGCCACCGAGATATCCGCGCCGACACGCGTCTCGACGACAGGCGCCCAGTCGATCAGGTCGGATGCCGTCACCTTGATCCGGCGATCGAGCTTTTCCTCGCCGCGGTCGACACGGGCGAGCACGAACCCGCCGAGCAGGGCCTTGAACGTGCTGCACATCAGGAAGAGTTCGTCCGCGCGATGCCCGAGACGAGCGCCGGTCGCGAGATTGAGGATCGAGACGCCGAGGCGCCCGCCATGGCGCTCCTCCAGAGCCCGGAGTTGCTCGGCCAGAGCCCCACCCTCGCTCTTGGCGGCACGGCCGGTGGAAAGCCCAGCTATCGCCGGCACGGCAAGAAGGGTGCCGGCAATCGCCTGCCGGCGCGAAATCGTCATCGTCATACTGGTCATTTCCTTCGTCGGGCGGCACCGGTCATCGACCGGGCCGCCTGTTTGAACCCGCCCATGCCGGGACTATCGGCGAAGGGGGCCGATGGGACAAACGACGAATTGTGCGACGAGGCATTAGGAAAATTGGGGCAAGTCGCTCCCGGCCGGAAGCCGCAAGCGCCTCACTTCCGCTTCATCGCCTCCGCCAGCGCCGCGGCCAGCGCGCCCTGCCCCGATTCTTGCGGCTTCGGCGCCGGCTGGGTGAACTTGCCGCCGCGTGGCGCCTGCGCCTGACGGTCGCGCGGGCCTTGTTCGCGAGCGCCTGACTCACGGGGACCTGACTCTGCGCCACCGTCTTTCCGCATGGTGAGGCCGATGCGTTTGCGGGGGACGTCGACTTCGGTGACGCGGACTTTGACGACGTCGCCGGCCTTCACCACCTCGTGCGGGTCCTTGACGAAGCGATCGGCGAGTTGGGAGACGTGCACCAGGCCGTCCTGATGCACGCCGATATCGACGAAGGCGCCGAAGGCGGCGACGTTGGTGACGGTGCCTTCCAGCAGCATGCCGGGCTTCAGGTCCTTGATGTCGTCGATACCGTCGGCGAAGGTTGCGGTCCTGAATTCCGGGCGCGGGTCGCGGCCGGGTTTTTCGAGTTCGGCGAGGATGTCCCTGACGGTCGGCAGGCCGAAACGCTCATCCACGAAAAGTGCCGGATCGAGCCTCTTCAGCGCCGCGCTGTCGCCCATCAGCGCGCGCAGGTCGCGCCCGCAGGCCGCCACGATCTTCTTGGCGACGCCATAGGCTTCCGGATGCACCGAGGAGGCGTCGAGCGGCTCCTTGCCGTTCGGAATGCGCAGGAAGCCGGCGCATTGCTCGAAGGTGCGGGCGCCGAGGCGCGGCACCTTGAGCAGGTCCTTGCGGCTCTGGAAGGCGCCGTTTTCGTCGCGATGGGCGACGATCGCCTCGGCCGAGGACTTGCCGAGGCCGGAGACGCGGGCGAGCAGCGGGGCCGAAGCCGTGTTGAGGTCGACGCCGACCGCGTTCACCGCGTCTTCGACGACCGCATCCAGCGAGCGCGACAGCTTGCCCTGGTCGACATCGTGCTGGTACTGGCCGACGCCGATCGACTTCGGCTCGATCTTGACGAGTTCGGCAAGCGGGTCCTGCAGGCGGCGCGCGATCGAGACGGCACCGCGCAGCGACACGTCGAGATTGGGGAATTCGGCTGCCGCCGTCTCCGACGCCGAATAGACGGAGGCGCCGGCTTCCGAGACGATCACCTTGGTCGGCTTCGGCGCCGGCAGTTGCGCCAGCATGTCGGCGACGAGCCGCTCCGTCTCGCGGCTGCCGGTGCCGTTGCCGATCGAGATCAGTTCGATCTTGTGCTTGCGCACGAGGCTTGCCAGTTCTGCCTGCGTGCCGCGCACGTCGTTTCGCGGCGGGAAGGGATAGACGGTCGTCGTCTCGACCACCTTGCCGGTGTTGTCGACGACGGCGACCTTGACGCCGGTGCGGATGCCGGGATCGAGGCCCATCGTGGCGCGGGTGCCGGCGGGGGCGGCGAGCAGCAGGTCCTTGAGATTGCGGGCAAAGACGCGGATCGCGTCTTCCTCCGAGCGCTCCCGCATCTCGCGCATCAGGTCGAGCGACAGCGACATGGAGAGCTTCACCCGCCAGGTCCAGCCGATGACGTCTGCCAGCCACTTGTCGCCGGGCTTGGTGCCGATGGCATAGAAGGAGGCGATGATGCGCTCGACCGGCTTCACCGGCTCGGTGCTGTCCTGATCGACGACGATATCGACCGACAGGAACTCCTCGTTCCAGCCGCGCAGCATGGCGAGCGCCCGGTGGCCCGGCACCGTCGACCAGCGCTCGGTGTGATCGAAATAGTCGGAGAATTTGGCACCCGCCTCCTGCTTGCCGTCGACCACGCGGGCGCGCAAAAAGGCATTGTCCTTCATGTAGCCGCGCAGGCGCTTCAGGAGATCGGCATTCTCGGTGATCTGCTCGGCGACGATGTCGCGCGCGCCCTCCAGCGCCGTCTTCACATCAGGCACCTCGGCGGAGAGGTATTGTTCCGCGAGGGCTGCGGGCATCGGCGCGCGATCGGACAGAATCTGCTCGGCGAGCGGCCCGAGGCCGCGCTCGCGGGCGATCTCCGCCTTGGTCCGGCGCTTCGGCTTGTAGGGCAGATAGATGTCTTCCAGTTCCGCCTTCGTGGTGACGGCGGCGATCTTGGCGGAGAGTTCGTCCGTCAGCTTGCCCTGCCCCGATATCGACTCGAGGATCGCGGCGCGGCGGGCTTCCAGTTCCCGGAGATAGGTCAGCCGCTCGGCCAGCGTGCGCAGTTGCGTGTCGTCGAGGCCACCCGTCACTTCCTTGCGGTAGCGCGCGATGAAGGGCACGGTCGCGCCCTCGTCGATCAGCCCGACGGCGGCGGAGACCTGCGCGGCGCTCGCCTTGATCTCGGCGGCGATCAGGTTGGCGATCTTCAGGGGCGTTGCGGCCATGGGTCAGTCTCCATCATGCAGGCGGGCGGCGACCATAGGGCCGACGCCTCTCGCCGCCAACCGCGAAGGGCGGCGGATTCCACAGCTTATCACGGATGGCTCAGAGTTTTACGGGCGCCAGCGGCGGACGCGTCGCCTCGAAGTCGCGGAGTTTCGCCTCCGTCTCGCCGATATAGTCGCGCGCGAAGGGTACGGCATCCTGGTGGCGGGCGAGCTGGAACTGGATGATCGGCAGCCGGTCGTGCCGGAAGGCCGCCTCCATAGCAGCGAGATAAAATTCCCACATCCGGCAGAAGCGCTCGTCATACAGCTTCGAGGCCTCGTCCCAGCGCGCGACGAAGCGCTCGCGCCAGGCCCTGAGCGTCCAGGCATAGTGGATCGGCAGCATCTCGACATCCTTGACGAGGAAGCCGGCGCGCTCGATCGCCGGCAGCACCTCCGACAGCGCCGGCAGGTAGCCGCCCGGAAAAATGTATTTCTCGATCCAGGGATTGATCGTATGGGCCGGCTTCACGCGGCCGATATAGTGAAGGACCATCACGCCCTCCTTCTTCAGGACGCGCGCCATCGTGTTGAAGAACTTGGAAAAGTTCGCGAGCCCCACATGCTCGAACATGCCGACGGAGACGATGCGGTCGAACTCGCCTTGCAGGTCGACATAGTCCTTGAGCTCGAAGCGCACGCTGTCGGACAGGCCCCGCTCGGCGACGCGGGCGCGCGATACCGCAAGTTGCTCCTCGCTGAGCGTGATGCCGGTGACGTCGACGCCGGAGCTTTCGGCCATGTACATGCCGAGCCCGCCCCAGCCGGAGCCGACCTCCAGCACCTTCTGGCCGGGCTCCAGCAGCAGCTTCGCGGTGATGTGCCGCTTCTTTGCGGTCTGCGCATCGTCGAGCGAGATGCCGGGCGGCTGGAAATAGGCGCAGGAATACTGCCAGTCCTGGTCGA
>CAMPIK010000145.1 GCA_946886325.1 uncultured Shinella sp. | reverse complement strand
ACGACATGGACGCGGCCCTTTTCCTGATTGCCGAAATAGACGCCGAAATTGCCGATCGTGCTTTCGGCCGCAAAACGCTTCAGCAGTTCGCGTACGGCGCCATCGGTCACTGCATCGGTCGGCAGCGCGCCGGTCGGGAAGAAGGTTCCGTCTACCGGCAAACCTTCGCCGAGCGTTGCCCGGTAGACGACATGCTGGCGCCCCGTCTTGGTGTCCTCGTAGACCGAATAGAGCAGCCCTGCCCGTGCATCGAGCCCTGTGCGCTCCGACAATCCCGTTTCCAGCGCCTCGATGCCGTCGCCTTCCGCCTTTTCGACGAAGGGCAGCGTCCAGCCGCCGGCGGCGTCGGGCAACAGCAGGATCGCGCCGTCCCGTTCTGCGACCGCGCCCAGCAGCAGGTTGTTCTCGGCATTGGCGAGCAGCGTCTTTTCGGCCAGCGCCGGGATGAAATAGGCACCGCGCGCATAACCCAGGCCAGTGCGCCCGCCATTTTCGAAGGCCTCGACGCGGCCGATCAGGATGACATGGTCGCCGGCATCGACAAGCTGGTGCAGCGCGCAGTCGAACCAGGCCGCGACATCGGCGAAGACCGGCGAACCGAAGGGGCCGGGCTGCCAGTCGACGGCGGCGAAGCGATCCTCGACCGGACGGGCGAAGGTGTTCGAGACGGCCTTCTGGTCTTCGGAGAGAATGTTGACGGCAAAGCCCTTGGCGCCCGTCAGCGCGTTATAGTTGCGCGAGGTCTTCGCCAGGCAGACGAGCAGCAGCGGCGGGTCGAGCGAGACGCTGGTAAAACTGTTGGCGGTGAAGCCGAGCGCCTCGCCGGCCTCGTTGACGGCGGTGACGACCGTGACGCCGGTCAGGAAGGCGCCGAAGGCGTCGCGCAGCGCCCTTGCATCAAGCGGCATGTTCCACCTCCCGGGTGAGCCATTCGGCAAGCGCGCGGTTGACCGCATCGGCCGCCGTGAGATTGACCATATGCCTGTGGCCGGGAATGACCACGGCCTGTCCGAAGGGCGCTGCATCCGCCATCGCCCGCGCCATCTCCGGCGTCGAGTTGCCGTCCCCCTCCCCGGTCAGGAACAGCGCCGGGCAGCGCACGCGCGGCCAGGCATCGGCATAGACGGTGTCGCCAGAGGCGAAGGCGCGATAGGCGGCGGCGTAACCCTGCCGGTCGACGGAGGCGAGCAGATCGTGCACCAGCCGGTAGGCGTCGCCGTCGGTCTCGTCTTCGGAGAACCAGCGCGACAAGGGCGCCTCGCGGTCGAAACTGCCGGACCCGATCTCGTCGGCGCGGGCGATGACGGCGGCGCGCGCCTCGGCGCTGCGGCGATGCACGCCGTTCAGCAGTGCCACGCGCCGCACCCGGTCGCCGGCTTCAGTCGCAAGGCCGGTCGCGATCAGGGCGCCCATGGAATGGCCGGCGACGTTGACGCGGTCGAGTTCTAGGTCGTCAAGAACCCGCCGGGTCCAGGCGACGAAGTCCTTCAGTCCGCCTTCGGCCGCGATCGGCGCCGAGCCGCCATGTCCCGGCAGGTCGACGGCGACGACGCGATTGTCCTGCGCCAGCGCCTCCAGTTGCGGCCCCCAGGCCTCGATCCGCATGCCGACGCCGTGGATCAGAAGCAGCGTCTCCGCGCCGTCGCCGAGCGAGACATAGGCCGCGCCGGACGGCGTCTCAGACCGATGCAGGATTGGCGACATCGTGGCCAAGCTCCCTCAGGTCCTGATAGCGGTCGCCGATGCGATGGTGCGGGCGCCCGCCGATCGAGGCGCCGAGCGCGATGACGATCTCGTCGGCGGCCGGCGCATCGGCGATGGCGGTCTGGATGGTCAGGTAATGCGAGCGCCGGCCCTCGTCGTTCTTGTCCATCAGCGGGATCATGACAGGCGCATTGGCCGGGCCGCGCGTGTTGCAGAAGGCGAGATAGGATTTGGCGCCGACAGCGGTGCGATAGTGATTGCCGAAGCGCAGCGTGTGGATCAGCGCCGAGGCATGCTCGACCTCGCCGTCGAGCCCGACGACCGCCGACTTGCCATAGGCCTCGACCGCAGCGCCCGAGCCGGCCGCCTTGAGGATCATGCCGGTCAGCAGTTCGCCGAGGACGGGCGCCACCGTGTGGATCTCCGGCTTCAGGTCCTCGACGAAGCCGCGGCCCGCCCAGGGGTTCTTTACCACCGCCATCGCGGCGATGAGCGTCAGCGGCCGTGCCGCCTCCCGCCCGCCCTCGATGAGCGTGTTCTCCACATGCAGCAGCGTCTTGCGAATGATCGTCGCCACCGGGCCCTCCTGTCCAATTCATCTGCTCGTATGTTGGTATACCATAAGACGACGTGTCAAGAGCTTGTGCTCGGAATCTTTTGCGGCTACAGGAAAGGCATGACCCAGAAAGCCGACGACCTCGCCTCGCTCCGCATCGAAAAGCCGCCGGCGACGCTGCGCGAAATGGCGCTCGACCGCATGCGCCGCGCCATCATCTCCGGCCTGTTCGAGCCGGGGGAACGCCTTGTCGAACGCACGCTCTGCGACCAGCTCGGCGTGTCGCGGTCCGTCATTCGGGAGGTGATCCGCCATCTGGAGGCGGAGGGGCTGGTGGAGATGCTCGCCAAGCAGGGGCCGATCGTGGCGCGGCTCGACTGGAACGATGCGCGCCAGATCTACGAGATCCGCGCCGCCCTCGAATCGACCGCCGTCGCCGACTGCGCGCGGGCGGCCGATGCCGGGATCAAGGCGCGGCTTGCCGAGGTGCTGAACGATCTCGACAGCACGTCGAAGAAGAATTCGCCGCCCGCCATCCTCGACGCGACGACGGAATTCTACCGCATCATCTTCGAGGCGAGCGGCCACACCATTGCCTGGGAAATCGTCAGCCGGCTGAACAGCCGCATCTCGCGCCTGCGCGTCATGACGCTGTCGACCGCCAACCGCACCGTCTCCGGCCCGCAGCAGATCCGCGAGATCTTCCGGGCGATCGAGAGGAACGACGCGGACGCCGCCGTCGAGGCCTGCCGCAGCCATATCGCGGAAGCCGCCAAGATCGCCGAGACGCTGCTGTCGCGCGCCGGCGCCTGATTACTTGCTGTCTGATCTCTGGCAGGCCTACCGCGAACGGGCGCCGATGGCGATGGCCGAGAGGTCGCTTGCCGCATCGACGGGGCGTTCAGCGTCCTTGCGCTCCGAATAGCGATCGACGAGCAACTCGGCATGCGGGCGCAGCAGCACGGTGAAACGCACCAGTTCCTCCATCACGTCGACGATGCGGTCGTAGTAGCTCGACGGCTTCATGCGGCCATCCGGGTCGAATTCCTGGAAGGCCTTGGCGACGCTCGACTGGTTGGGGATGGTGATCATGCGCATCCAGCGCCCGAGCAGCCGCAGCGTATTGACCGCATTGAAACTCTGCGAGCCGCCCGAGACCTGCATCACCGCCAGCGTACGCCCCTGCGTGGGACGGATTCCGCCCATGTTGAGCGGCAGGTGGTCGATCTGCGCCTTCATGATGCCGGTGATCTGGCCGTGGCGCTCCGGCGAGCACCAGACCATGCCCTCGGACCAGATGGCGTGCTCGCGCAGTTCCTTCACCGCCGGATGGTCGTCGTTCTTCACCTGGTCGGGCAGCGGCAGGTCGGATGGATTGAAGATGCGTGTCTCGGCGCCGAAATATTCGAGGATGCGGGCCGCCTCCTCGGTCGCCAGCCGCGAATAGGAGCGGTCCCGTAGCGAGCCATAGAGCAACAGGAAACGCGGCTTCGGCTGATCGGGTGCAAGGCCCTCTGCCGGGCGGCGATGGGCATAGGCGGGATCGAGCGCCGGCAGGCGGTCGGGATCGGTCAGGGTCAGCAGTCTCATCGGCGTCCCCTCAGGCCTTGGCGGCGAGCGGCGGGGCCGTATCGGGGAAATAGCGCCGCCCGAGCCACAGCGCCACTTGCACCAGCAGGATCAGCACCGGCACCTCGACCAGCGGCCCGATGACGGCGGCGAAGGCAACGGGAGAGGCAAGCCCGAAAGCGGCAATGGCGACGGCGATCGCCAGCTCGAAATTGTTGCCGGCCGCGGTGAAGGCGACGGCCGTCGAGCGCGGATAGTCGGTGCCGATCATGCGCGCCATGACGAAGCTGACGGCGAACATGACGAGGAAATAGATCGTCAGCGGAATGGCGATGCGGATGACGTCGAGCGGCAGGCGCACCACGTCCCCGCCCTTCAGGCTGAACATGGCGACGATGGTGAAGAGCAGGGCGGCGAGCGTCAGCGGCCCGATCTTCGGCAGGAAGGTGTTTTCGTACCAGTCGCTCCCCTTCGCCTGCGTCAGGAAGCGCCGCGTGAGATAGCCGGCGAGGAAGGGAATGCCGAGATAGATCAGCACCGCCTCGGCGATCGTGCGGAAGGAGACGTCGATGACGCTGCCTTCCAGCCCGAAGAGCGGCGGCAGGAAACTCAGGAAGAACCAGGCATAGACCGAGAAGAACAGGATCTGGAAGATCGAGTTGAAGGCGACGAGGCCGGCGACATACTGGTTGTCGCCGCGCGCAAGCTGGTTCCAGACGAGCACCATGGCGATGCAGCGCGCAAGGCCGATCAGGATCAGGCCGGTCATGTATTCAGGGTAATCGCGCAGGAAGAGGACCGCGAGAGCGAACATCAGCACCGGCCCGATCAGCCAGTTCTGCACCAGCGACAGCGCCAGGATGCGGCGATCCTCGAAGACCCGGTGCAGTTCCTCGTAGCGGACCTTGGCGAGCGGCGGATACATCATCAGGATCAGGCCGATGGCGATCGGAATGTTCGTCGTGCCGAAGGACAGGCTGTCGAGCGCGGCCGGCAGCCCCTCGAAGACCGTGCCGAGCAGCAGGCCGAGCGCCATGGCGGCGAAGATCCAGACGGTCAGGTAGCGGTCGAGGAACGAGAGGCGGACGGTCGGCTGTGCGGGCTGCATGGCATGCTCCATGATCAAAAAGGGCCGGCCCGGCGCGTCGGCACCGTTCCGGCGAAAGCGGTTTTCTTGCGGTCAGCCGACGCGGCGGCCGGCGGCGTCGACGACCTGTTCGCCGTCTTCCTTGGCAAAGGCGCCCTGTTGATCGGCCGGCAGGATGTCGAGCACGGCTTCCGACGGGCGGCAGAGTTTGACGCCGAGCGGCGAGACGACGATCGGCCGGTTGATCAGGATCGGATGCTCCATCATCGCGTCGAGGAGCGCCGCATCTGAAAGCGTGGGGTCGCCGAGGCCGAGTTCCTCGAAGGGCGTGCCCTTCTCGCGCAGCAGGTCGCGCACGGAAATGCCCATGCGTGCGATCAGCTGTTCAAGCAGCGCCCGGCTCGGCGGTGTCTTCAGGTATTCGATCACATGCGGCTCGATGCCGGCATTGCGGATCATCGCCAGCGTGTTGCGCGAGGTGCCGCAATCGGGATTGTGATAGATGACGATATCGACGGGAGCGCTCATGCGACGTCGGACCGCGGGCTTGTCGAACCTTCCATCTGGCCGATCTCGCGCAGCTTCGCCGTCAGGCTGAGGCGCTCGAGGCTTTCGACCGGCAGGGCCGCGAAAGCGGAGATACGCAGCTTCATGTAGCGCAGCGTCGTGGCGAAGGCGAAGTGCCGTTCGGTCTCCGTGCCCTCGGCGGCGGCCGGATCCTCGACGCCCCAATGCGCCGTCATCGGCTGGCCGGGCCAGATCGGGCAGGCCTCGCCGGCGGCGTTGTCGCAGACGGTGAAGACGAAATCGAGTTCGGGCGCACCGGGCACGGCAAACTCGTCCCAGCTCTTCGAGCGCAAGCCGTCGACCGGATATTTGTGGCCGACAAGCGTCTCGATCGCCATCGGGTGCACCTCGCCCTTCGGGTAGCTGCCGGCGGAAAAGGCATTGAACTTGCCGCCGCCGTCCTTGCGCAGGACGCTTTCGGCGATGATCGAGCGGGCGGAATTGCCCGTGCAGAGAAAAAGCACGTTGAAGGTCGACTTGGTCATGGCGACACCTTTTGCGGCGGACAACAGGGGGTGAGTTCGGCGATCAGCGGCGCGCAGAGGCTGGCATCCCCGCCGCAGCAATCCTTGACGAGATAAAGCGTGAGGTCGCGCAGCCGCGCGATATCGACGCGATAGATGATCGACCGGCTCTGGCGCTCGGGCGTAACGAGGCCGGCGCGGGCGAGAATGTTGAGATGGGCCGACATGGTGTTCTGCGGCACCGCGAGCGAACGCGCGATTTCGCCGGCCGGCAGTCCGTCCGGCTCGTGGCGCACCAGCAGCCTGAAGGTTTCGAGGCGCGTCGATTGCGCGAGTGCTGCCAGCGCGAGAATGGCGTTTTCTTGTTCCATATATCCAGATTTATGGATTTAATG
>CAMPIK010000144.1 GCA_946886325.1 uncultured Shinella sp. | reverse complement strand
ATGCCAACCTCAAGAAGCGCATCGCCGGCGGCCTGCTGGCCATGAACTGAGCGAGCTTGCGAGAACACGGCCTCGCGAGGCCCGATCGACAATGTGATGCGGCGCTATCGCCGCATCAGCCGGAACGGGATGCCGGAGGCGAGCGCGGTCAGATATTTTCGCTTCTGGTAGAGCCCGTTCAGCGAAATGCGGGGCAGGGCCATCGGGTTTGACAGGCAACCGGCGTCGAGCGTGCCGGGGTCCGTCGTGACGGCGACGCGAAGGCCGAGATCGGCGGCGATCCGATGTTCACGGGAAGAGACGGAGGCAGCGTCGCCATAGGGGTAGGCGAAGGTATCCGGCCGCCGGCCGGCGATCGCCTCGACCCGGTCGATGGATTCTACCATCTCCCTGCTCGCCTCGTCATCGCTCAGGCGTGCCAGCGCGCGATGGCTGATCGTGTGGGCGCCAAGCGTCGCCAGCGGATTGAGCACGAGGCTCTTCAGTTCCGGCTCCCGCATGACGAGCCGTTCGGTGATCAGCATCGGATCGATGCCATGCGCCCTGGCAACTCCGTCGAGCGCGGCGATTGCCTTTGCCTCGTCCTCGTCCTGCTGGACGAAACGGGCGATGCGGGTGAAGGCAGACTGTTTCTGGAAGGACGTCGCGAGCGGCAGGACCACCGGTCCCGAGCCGAAATCGAACTCGAGATGCTGGCGCGCTTCGAGCAGTTCGACAAGCGTTTCCCACCAGATGCTGTGCGTCTTGCAGGCGAAGCCGCCGGCAATGAAGACGGTGAAGGGAACGCGGTGCTCGGTAAACACCGGCTGGGCATGCAGGGCGTTGTTGCGGTAGCCGTCGTCGAGCGTGAAGGCGGCGAAACGTTCGTCGCTGCGCGCGATCACCATGCGTGCCGGCAGGTCGTGCAGTGCAACGAACTGATAGCCTTCGGCGGCTAGCTGAACGATTGCGGCGTCTAGAAACTCCGGCGTGATCTCGAGATGGGCGTTCGGATCGAAGGCTCTTGCGGTCTTCGGGCGAACGTGATGCAGCGTGAAGATCGCGCCGCGGCCGCGGGCCGATGCCATCAGCCCGGCACGGCCGGCGAGACGCGCAAACTCAAGCCCGCCGGTGATGACGGCGCGCTTCAGGCGCTGGCGCATGGCGGTGCGTATCGACGTCTGCAAGGGCGCTCCCGGTCGCTGTTTCCCCCGCCCTTTATGCCGACGGTTTGGTATCCGGGTGGTTAACGCGCCGTTTGCGCTTTATATTCAGGTCTTTGTGCCGCCGACTGTAATCTGGTCCATTCTGAGGTGCGGCTGGCCGACGCCGACCGGCACCCATTGGCCCGCCTTGCCGCAATTGCCGATGCCGGTATCGAGCTTGGTGTCGTTGCCGATCATCGAGACCCGCTTCATCGCATCCGGCCCGTTGCCGATCAGCATGGCGCCCTTGACCGGCGCCGTCACCTTGCCGTCCTCGATCATGTAGGCCTCGGTGCAGCCGAAGACGAACTTGCCGGAGGTGATGTCGACCTGTCCGCCGCCGAAGGAGACGGCATAGATGCCCCGCTTGACCGACGAGATGATCTCTTCCGGGGTCCGGTCGCCTGACAGCATGTAGGTGTTCGTCATGCGCGGCATCGGCCGGTAGGCATAGCCCTGGCGACGGCCGTTGCCGGTTGCCTTCATGCCCATGAGGCGGGCATTCTGCCGGTCCTGCATGTAGCCGACCAGCTTTCCGTCCTCGATCAGCACGTTGTAGGCGGATGGCGTGCCCTCGTCGTCGACGGTGATCGAGCCGCGGCGGTCGTCGATGGTGCCGTCGTCCACGACGGTAACGCCCTTCGACGCCACCTGTTCGCCGAGAAGGCCGGCGAAGGCCGAGGTCTTCTTGCGGTTGAAGTCGCCTTCCAGGCCGTGTCCCACCGCCTCGTGCAGCATGACGCCCGGCCATCCGGAGGAAAGCACCACATCCATCGTGCCGGCCGGCGCCTCGACGGCCTCCAGGTTGACGAGCGCCTGGCGCAGCGCCTCGTCGGCGCCATAGCGCCAGCTTTCCTCTGTGAGAAACGCGTCGAAGCTTGTGCGCCCGCCAATGCCGTAGGAGCCGCTTTCCTGCCGGTCGCCTTCGCCGACGACGACGGAGACGTTGATCCGCGTCATCGGGCGCACGTCGGTCACCTTGTGGCCGTCGGCGCGCAGGATGTTCACCACCTGCCAGCTTGCCGCCACACTTGCCGTCACCTGGCGCACCTTCGGGTCCTTGGCGCGCAGATAGGCGTCGATTTCCGTCAGGAGCTTGACCTTCTCCTCGAAGCTCGGGCTGCCGATCGGATTGTCGGCGCCGTAAAGCTTCCGGTTGGTGCCCTGCGGCGCCTCGGCATAGGTGCCCGAATGGCCCCGCGTCACGGCGCCCGCCGCATCCGCCGCGCGTTTCAACGCCGAAAGCGACATTTCGCCGGAATGCGCATAGCCGACGGCTTCGCCCGAGACCGCGCGCAGGCCAAAACCCTGGTCGGTGTTGAAGCTTCCGCCCTTGAGGCGGCCGTTGTCGAAGGAGAGCGACTCTGCCTGCGCATGTTCGATGAAGAGCTCGCCGTCATCGGCGTTTGCCAGCGTATCCCTCAGAACCGCCTGCACGGACGCCTCGTCGGCGTCGAAAAGGGAAAGCAGATCGGTGTTCATGGCGGGCTCCGGTAGAGGCTTGAGAGACACCCCATGTAGAGGCGCGCCGCGGCGACGGCAAGGCGACAGCCGTCTCGCGACGAAATCCTTCGTCTTGCCGGTCTCGTTCAGAGAATGAAATCGCCCTTCACGAGATTGATGCTGGCGTCGATCTTCAGCGAGAATTCGGCTTTCCCGTCACCATCCGGATCGCCATAGACGATCGTGTCGCCGGAAATCTTCCTGAAGCGCAATTCGCCGGCCGTTCCGGAAAAGCCATCCTTGCCGATAAAGTCGAATGCCTGATTGCCGCCCTTCGTCCAGTCGGCGTCGATTTGCCGGAGGTGGATCGTGTCGTGCTGCTTGCGGGAAAAGTCCTCGATCGTCTCCCGACCCGGCGCGGAGGGGGCGAAGTCGCGGACCGAACGGAAGAGGAATATGTCGGCCCCGGCGCCGCCATGGAGCTTGTCCGCGCCGCCGCCGCCGATCAGCGTGTCGGCGCCGGCAGCGCCCTTGAGCACATCGTTGCCGTCGCGCCCATCGATCCGATCATTGCCGGCGCGGCCGTTGATGGTGTCGATCAGTTTCGAGCCGCGCAGGTTGTCGGCGCGGCTGGTCGGCTGGATGAAGGCCGGGTCGCCGTCGAAAGTCTTGAAAAGGCGGTCGAGATCGCGGTCGGGGGACGCAAAGGGAATGAAGCCGTCGCCGAGCGCCAGCTTGTAGAATTTGTCGATGCGCTTGTCGCCGGTGATGTAATCGACGACGAAGACGGGCTTGCCCTTGTCGATGAAGTCCCGCTTCAACACCCGGATCGTCGCCTCGTCGGGATTGAGCCGGTTGTTCTCGTCCTTGTTGCCGCCGAAATAGAGGTCCTCCACGGCGATGCCGCCGATCGCGTTGAGGTAGGCCTTCTTGCGCGCGGCGTCGTTGCCGAGGTCGTTGAGGATCCAGCCGCCGTTCTGCGGAATGACGAAGAAGTCCGGATTGGTCTCCCGCGCGTGTTTTGTCAGCTTGACGATGAAGTCGACCATGCGCTGCGCGGCCTGCTTGACATTGGCGGGATCGCCGGCCTCCTGATCCCGGGCATCGACCTCCGCGCCCCAGAAATAGTAGCCGTCGACGATATCGAGATAGGCCGCGTCGAAGCCCGCCTTGACGATGGCATCGACCTCGCCGGTCTTGCGGTCGTTGAAGATGATCTTCTGCCAGTCCTTGTCCCAGTAGCGGACCTTGCGGGATTCCGGCCAGTCGGGATTGACCGGCCCGAGCCAGTCCGGCGCCCTGCCTGTAAGCTTGCTGTCGGCATCGCCCGTCGTGGTCCAGCCCGGCCGCCAGTAGTCGCGGAACTCGGAGGCCTCGCCGATCGAGGTATAGGAGACGACGACGGAGCGCCCGCCCATGCCGTCCTTCATGCGGGTGATCTCGTCGCGCGCGAACCGGAACGCATCCGTCCCGTCACGCGAGGAATCGATGACGAGCAGGTCGTGCGTGGCCGAGGCCAGCAGCGACGGATCGAGACGGCCGTTGCGGCCCTGCAACTGGTAGCCCCAGTTGTCGACCCTGACGGTGCCCGTGGACGTCTTGAATTTCAACATTGCCGGCTCTCCGCAATCACCCGGCGCGGATCAATCACGCGCCCGTTGCCAGAGGTTTGACCCGCAGATTGTGTCATCCGCGTTAAGATCGTGCCGGAAAATTTACGCATCGCGGACGACTGTCGTTTGTTGACCGCCGCCGCGAAGGCAAGCCTCATGGCAGCGCGTCGTAGCCTTCGCCGAAGCCCTTGAGATCGACCGGGATGCCGATGCCTTCCTCGGGCGACTGGAACACGATGAAGGTCGCGGTGGCGCCCGAGCGGAACGTCTTCAGCAATTCGTCCTCGAGCACGACCTCGGCATAACAGCCGTCCGAGAAGCAGCGCACGAAATAGGCGCGGCCGATATCCTTGCCGTCGACATTGAGGCCGAGGCCGTTCGGCAGCAGCACGCCGAGCGGCGCCAGCACGCGCAGGATCTTTGCCTTGCGGTCGGCCGTCTTCAGCACCACGACCGAGAGGCCGACTTCCGGCCGGTCCTCGGCAATCACGTTCTGCATCAATGCGCATTGCTCGCCGGTCGCGCCGGCCGGCTGGTCGCACACGATGGACCACGCGCCATGGTTCGATTTCACCGTACCGGGCTGCTGGGCGCCGGAAGCCGCCGGCATGGCCGCCCACGCGACGACGGCAACGGCAAGGCCAGGAAGCGTTTTCGCCAGCCTGGGAAGGGAAACAAAACCCATGAATACCTCGAACTCTCGAATCAGACGGGCTATTCTTGAATACCAAACGTAAGGAAGAAAAGCCCCGCCCACTCGATTCCAGTGCTTCGCGGCGGAAATAGGACCCCCGCCAAAATGTCCGCAGCCGCGGATATCGCGGTTTGCTCGCTGCGCGTCCGCCTCAAGCTTAAAAGCAATGGTGCATCATGCGCCGCAAACGCGCCGCCGAATGGTGCGTTCGAACGGCTTCATGCTATAAGGGAATCCGATTTGAGCAAGCCTTGGCGCCGGGCCTTGGCTTTGCGCAAAAATGCCGCACGGGCATTCGGCCATGGCGGTTGCGGCGGACCGGAAACTGTGATTTTAAGCACTCAGCATAGCAGGGATTCTGCGCTTCCGTTTGATGCCGATCAAACGCATTGGGGAGATACGTTGTGAAAAACAAGGCTTTTGCAGTTCTGGCCGCCATCGGCTGTCTGCTCTTTGCTTCGGGCGCTTTCGCCGACCAGCCCGTGGACTGGCAGAAGGGCTTCCAGCCCGCCGCCACCTCGATCATGGAAGAAATCCGCTGGTTCGAGCAGTATACCTTGTGGTTCATCGTTCCGGTCACGCTCTTCGTTCTCGCCCTCCTGATCATCGTCGTCGTGAAGTTCCGCGAAAGCGCGAACCCGGTCCCGTCCAAGACCAGCCACAACACGATCATCGAGATCGTCTGGACGGTCGGCCCGGTCATCATCCTGCTTTTCCTGGCTATCCCTTCGTTCCAGCTTCTGACGAAGCAGCTCGCGCCGACCGAGGAGCCCGAACTGACGCTCAAGGCCACCGGCTACCAGTGGTACTGGGGTTATGAGTATCAGGTCGGCGAAAGCCCGGTTTCCTTCGACAGCCTGCTGCTGCAGGACGGCGACCGCGCCGCTGCCGGTAAAGAAGACAGGGCCGTCTATCCGCGCCTCCTGACCGTCGACAACGAACTCGTCGTTCCCGTCGGCAAGCATGTCCGTCTTCTCGTGACGGCCGCCGACGTGATCCACGCCTTCGCCATGCCGTCCTTCGGCGTGAAGATCGACGCGATCCCGGGCCGCCTCAACGAGACCTTCTTCAAGGCCGACCGCGAAGGCCTGTTCTACGGCCAGTGTTCCGAGCTTTGCGGCAAGGACCACGCCTTCATGCCGATCGCCATCCGCGTCGTCTCGCAAGAGCAGTACGACACCTGGATCGCAGCCGCCGCATCCGATATCGGCGCGGCCAACAAGGCCCTGCTGGCGTCGATCGACGACAAGGCTAAGACCGTCGACGTCGCAGCCAACGCCGCGCAGTAATTCCCGAGGAGTGAGATCCATGGCCGGAACAACAACCCACGGCGATCATCACGATCACCACGAACACAAGCCGCTGACCTTCTTTCAGCGCTGGTTCCTTTCGACGAACCACAAGGACATCGGCACGCTCTACCTGATCTTCGCGATCATCGC
>CAMPIK010000143.1 GCA_946886325.1 uncultured Shinella sp. | reverse complement strand
AGCTTCGCCACATCATCCGGCGTCGCGCCGACGCCCATCGAGGGCGTGTTGTCGAGCAGCATGTAGAAGTCGATGAAGCTTTCGGTCTGGTAGACGGCGGTGGCGCTGCCCGAGATGGAAATGGACTTCTTGCCGAGAATGCCGAGGAAGGCCGTCGGGATCTTCGCCGTGTAATTGACCGTCGAGGTCAGGTTGTTGCCCTTCTTGGAGACGTTGATGACGACGTCGATCGGCAACTGGCTGATCGAGGCGTCACCCTGCGCCGTGAAGAGTTTCAGCGCATCCGTCTTGGCGATGACGACTTCGCCGTCGCTGGACATGGTCACGGCCTCGGCGACGCCGGCCGACTTCTCGCTGATCGCGCCAAGCGCGGCAGCATCGGCGGCATCGTTGAGCGCCACGCGGATGTCATAGGCATAACCGAAATCGAGCGCCATGCCCGCCGTGCCGACGACGGGGATGGCCAGGATCGCGGTCATCATGCCGAAGTTTCCGCGGCGGTTGCGCACCAGACGGCGCAGGAGATGCATGGCTCGTTCCTCCGGACCAAATACGAGGTTCGGAAGCCAACATCTCGAAAACTTTATAAGGCAGTGTTAAAACGATACGGAGAATTGTTCTATTGTATGACTTTTAATCCTCCGGAGCGAAAAAATGCCGAACTTCCGGCTGTCCGATCCGGCTGGAACGCCGTCTATGCAAGACCCATCTAACGGTCTATAAGCCCGCTTTCAAAAGAACGACGGGGCGTCCGGGCTTTGAAGGGCGCATCAGGACAGGTGAGTATCATGGCACAGAATTGGACTCCGAACAGCTGGCGGCAGAAGCCGATCCAGCAGGTGCCGGACTATCCGGATCAGGCAGCGCTTGCGGCCACCGAAGAGCGCCTTGCGAAATATCCGCCGCTGGTTTTCGCCGGCGAGGCGCGTCGTCTCAAGACGGCGCTGGCCGGTGTCTCCGAAGGCAAGGGTTTTCTGCTTCAGGGCGGCGATTGCGCCGAAAGCTTCGCAGAACATGGCGCGGACACGATCCGCGACTTCTTCCGCGCTTTCCTGCAGATGGCCGTCGTGCTGACGTTCGGCGCGCAGCAGCCTGTCGTCAAGGTCGGGCGCATTGCCGGCCAGTTCGCCAAGCCGCGTTCCTCGAACAGCGAGAAGCAGGGCGACGTGACGTTGCCGTCCTACCGCGGCGACATCATCAACGGCATCGAATTCACCGAGGCGGACCGCATCCCGAACCCGGAACGCCAGATCATGGCATACCGGCAGTCGGCGGCAACCCTGAACCTCTTGCGCGCCTTCGCGATGGGCGGCTATGCCAATCTTGAAAACGTGCACCAGTGGATGCTCGGCTTCGTCAAGGACAGCCCGCAGGCCGAGCGTTATCGCAAACTCGCCGACCGGATTTCCGAGACGATGGACTTCATGAAGGCCGTCGGCATCACCTCGGAGAACCACCCGAGCCTGCGCGAGACGGATTTCTTCACCAGCCACGAGGCGCTGCTGCTCGGCTACGAGCAGGCGCTGACGCGCGTCGATTCCACCTCCGGCGACTGGTACGCGACATCGGGCCACATGATCTGGATCGGCGACCGCACGCGCCAGCCGGACCATGCCCATGTCGAATATTGCCGCGGCATCAAGAACCCGCTCGGCCTGAAATGCGGCCCGTCGCTGACCGGTGACGGCCTGCTTGAGCTGATCGACCTTTTGAACCCCGCCAACGAGGCCGGCCGCCTGACGCTGATCTGCCGCTTCGGCCATGACAAGGTGGCGGAGAACCTGCCGCGCCTCATCCGCGCCGTCGAGCGGGAAGGCAAGAAGGTCGTCTGGTCCTGCGACCCGATGCACGGCAACACGATCACGCTCAACAACTACAAGACCCGGCCCTTCGAGCGGATCCTGTCGGAAGTGGAAAGCTTCTTCCAGATCCACCGCGCCGAGGGCACGCATCCGGGCGGCATCCATATCGAGATGACCGGCAACGACGTGACCGAATGCACCGGCGGCGCCCGCGCGCTCTCCGGCGACAATCTCGGCGATCGCTACCACACCCATTGCGATCCGCGCCTCAACGCGGACCAGGCGCTGGAACTCGCCTTCCTGCTCGCCGAGCGCATGAAGGGCGGCCGCGACGAAAAGCGTATGGCGGTGAACGGCTGAGGCTCCCTTTGAGCCTCTTTCGTTCGCCTTTCGGTTCCGTTCATCAACGGGACTGATCGATCGAGTGAGAATTGTGAAATTGACAGGACCGGGCCGGCTTTCGAAGCTGGCCCGGTCTTCGTTTGGGGATGTTTCATCTGGAGGAAAGAATGAGCGACGTTCACACCGGCCATTGTCTCTGCGGCGCCGTCCGCTTCCGCACCCGTGGTCCGCTGCGCGAGGTGATCACCTGCCATTGCAGCCAGTGCCGCCGTCAGTCGGGACATTTCTATGCGGCAACGGATGTCGAGGACGACCGGATGGAGATCGAGGGTGCGGAGAACGTCACCTGGTTCCGGGCAAGCGACGAGGCGGGCCGGGGCTTCTGCAAGACCTGCGGCTCGGTGCTGTTCTGGAAGGCCGACGGCAGCGACCGGACCTCTGTGATGGCCGGCGCCTTCGACCAGCCGAGCGGCCTTGCCATCGGCTATCACATCTTCTGCGCCGACAAGGGCGACTATTACGAGATCGCCGACGGCCGCCCGCAATATGCCGCGGGGCGGCCCTGAACCGTTGCCGCCTATTGCACGAGGACCGGCCGGCGGCACTCGACGCCGGTGACGCGGACATCGGCCTCGCCCACCCGGACGCCGACGACGAGCAGCAGATTGTAGAGCAACTCGTCCACGGCCGGTGTGACGGCGCCGAGCGTGGCGGAAAGCGCCTTCGTGACCGCCTTCGGCGTGCCGAGGGTCAGGAACAGGAGCTCGACATCGAGGTCGAGATTTTCGAGAAGCGTCTTCGTCGTCGACGTCAGTATGTCCCGCGTCGAGACCGATTTCATCGTGGCTTCCGCGATCTCCGATGGGCTGAAGGTGAGGCGCGTCGGCGTCAGGTTCTTCGTTTCGACATGGGCCATGCCGGTGATGCGCAGCAGGTTGGAATCGACCAGCCGGGCGGGTTTGACGCGGGCCTCGTCCGAAAAATCGGAGAGAACGGACGGATCGACGGCACCGATCGCGATCTCCGCGACACCCGGCACCGTATCGATGCCGACCGAGGCGTTCGTCGGCATCGCCCCGTGGCAGGTGATGTCGGCAAGCTTGGCCTCGGAGGCCGCAACCTCGACATAGAGCGGCAACGCGATGCGAAGGCCTGCCAGAGCGGAAAGCCCGTCGATGGAGAGATCGACCGCAAGCCGTGTCTGGGCCGTGCGAACGGCGGTGCCCGGTGCGTCGAGGCGGCTGGACGGCGTTTCGACCGGCGGCTCGCCGATGGCGAGACGGACGGAGGCTTTGGCGAGGCCGGGAAGCTGCGCGCCGAGATCAAGCGCGATCTGGCTGTCGCCATTGGCGAGCGTCGCTGCGGCGCTGACGATTTCCATCGCGCTCATGGCCATCGCCCAGTCGCCGCCCGTATCGATCGTGAGTGCGTTCTTCGGGTCGAGCCTCAGGATGCGGCCGAGCGGCAAGGCGAGTTTCGAACCGGATGTCGCCTGTTCGATCAGCCTGAGCGCGCTGCTGGCGCTGCCGGAAAGCCCGTGCACGGCGCGCAGCGACGAGAGCAGTTGCGGCATGGTGAGCTCTGCCGCCAGCACATCCTCGTAGCTTGCCGCCGTCAGGTCCAGTTTCGTCGCCACGGCCGAGAGAAACGGCCGGATCTCGATCTCGGCATCCACAAGCGCGCGATAGTCCATGACGTTGAGCGAGAGCGTCGTGCCGAGCATCTGGCCGAGAAGCGCGTTGAGAATGCCGTCGTTGAGGCTTGCAAGGCGCGAGCCGACCGAGAAGGCGGCATGTTTCTGCCGCGCGGCGATGCCGGAGGCTGCAAGCGTCGGCGGTTCGCCGGTGAGGAGGCCGGCGACGAAGAGGTCTGCCCGCCGTTCGAGCGTCACGCGCACGGCGTCCGCGGCAACCTCGCTTCGCTTGAAACGGTCTGCCGGATCGACGGCGGGGTCCGGCGTGTAGCGTCCGCGTTCGACGCGCGCCGTGGCCGTTTGCCCTGATGAAACCAGGTCGGTCGCATCGATGAGCGGCGGGAGGAGGGAACCGGTCGATGTCTCGACGGTATAGGAGAGGCCGTTCGCCGCGAAATGCCGTGCGGTTGCCTGATCGGCGTCCGCGACATCGGCGGCCGCCGCGATGGCGGCGAGGTCGGCTGCGGCCTGCAACTGGCGCTGCTGAAGCGTCAGGAAGCCGTAATCGACGCCGAGCGCCATCGAGAGAAGCAGGAGCGGCGATGTCAGCGCGGTCAGCGTGCCGATGTTTCCGGCGCGGTCGCGGGCAAGGCGTTTTAGCGCGTGGGCGGCGAGGGGGAGTGACGTGGCCATCTCAGATCCCCCCGAGGCGGATCGTCGAGTGCCGCTCGATCTTTTGCTGCGGCAGCGCGAAGGTGAAGAGCTTCCAGATCGGCAGGTCGCCGGAATTGTAGGAAATGCGGACGGTGAACTGGTCGGTGTTGACGGCGTCGTCGGAGACGACCACCGTCATGTTCCGGCGGTTGAGAAAGCTGCCGTCGAGCGCTGCGGTCTGCAGGTAGCGATCGACGAGATTGCGGCGTTCGGCTTCGCTCAGGCCGGCGACGGCGGTTCGGGCCGCGTCGGCTGCGATCTGCTGCACCGAATGGGCGACGCTCAGATAGATGCCGTAGGCGACGAGGGTGAACAGGGCCAGAAAGAACAGCGGCGCGATGATCGCGAATTCCAGTGCCGACGTTCCCTCGCGGTTTGCGAGAATCGACTTGAAGGTACGCATTGCAGGTCCTCCTTGAAACGGGCATCATTGGTTGTGTCTTTTTGTTGATGCTCGTTAATCGTGCCTGCCAAATGTTAAGAATTGCATACCTCTATGGTTGCGTTTTATCTTTTGAATGTAATTATTGATTGCAATGCATTTCGTGCGAAAACGCCGGTGGCGCATCGGTGGCGATCCGGCGTCTCTCGCGGCCTTTACGGGAAGGATCAGGTGCCGGCCATCAGCCCGGCATGGGTCGGGAAGAAACGTTCCATGCCATATTGCTTGCCGAACATCATGTCATATTGCAGGAACCGGTAGTCGCGGATCATCGCATCGACGCCCGGTTTGCGCGCCCAGTTCTGGGTGGGCTTGTCCTTGCGGTCGATCAGCAGGTTGCGGTCGACGACGGCATAGCGATCGTGCACGCGGCCGAGGAAGCCCGTGTAGTAGGGGTGCTCGAAGCCGGCCTGCTTGAGGACGTGATAGGGCAGGAAGGCGGGGCTGATCGAGCCGACGTCCTGCTTCAGTCCCGTCTTGTTGGACCAGATGACGAGCGGCGTCTCGTGTTCCTTCTTCATCTGCTCCGGGCTGCCCTGGCGGGAGGCGGTGATGCCCGGCATGTAGCCCGACGAACTGTAGACGGTGTTGAGCGGCGGCAGATGATCGCCGAAGAGCACGACGATGGTTTCGCGATCCCGCTTTGCGGCCCAGTCCAGAAGCATCTGGAGGCTGTCGTCCGCTTCCTTCACGCCCTGCGCAAAGGTCGAGAGCATGGCGTGCTCGCGCGCGTCGAACGGACCCGTCACGTCGATCGTGTTGCGCCGGTAGCGGTTCGCCTCGTAGGGGCCGTGGCCCTGGAGGGTGACGGTGAAGAAGAAGAACGGATCGTCCTGCATTTCCGCCTGGCGGATGATTTCCCTGGTCAGCGACTCGTCAGCCGGAAACGTGCCGCGCATCTCCATCGTCGGCAGACCGTCGAGGTCCTTGAAGGTCTCGAAGCCGAAGGCCTTGTAGACGGCGGTGCGGTTCCAGAACCAGCCCTTGAACGGATGAACGGCGCGCGACGTGTAGCCTTCGCCGCGGAAGAAGGTGGCGAGCGAGGGAACGGGATTGCGCACATATTGCTGGTAGGGAATGCTGCCCGTCGGCAGGAAGGCGTTGGAGAAGCCGGTCAGCGCCTCGAACTCGATATTTGCCGTCAGGCCGCCGAACTCCGGCGAGAAGAGCGAGCCGGAGAGGTTCTTGCGGATGACCGGCATCGGATCCGGCGAAAGCGTGACGCCGTCGAGGCGGGTCGGATCCCAGAGCGATTCGCTCATCACGACGATGACGTCGGGCTTCGTGCGGTGCGAGGTCCCGGCCGGCATCGGCTTGACCGGAATGGCGTCGATCGCATCGGTCATGTAGCCGGCGGGCGCATGCACATTCGCCATCGGCAGGTTGATCAGGAAGGCCATCATGAAGCCGTTGTGGCGGTAGTTCTCGGCCTGGTCCCACATGATCGGGAAGATCTTCAGCCGATCGCGCACGAAGGAGAACTGGTTGTAGTCCAT
>CAMPIK010000142.1 GCA_946886325.1 uncultured Shinella sp. | reverse complement strand
CCGCTAGCACTCGAAACAAGTGAGTGCTAACACCCATCCAACGGGTCCATCCGAGACCCGGATGTCATTTGATCGAGGGATTAGACAATGGCAAGCACCAACTTCCGCCCCCTTCACGATCGCGTCGTTGTTCGTCGCGTCGAGTCCGAAGCCAAGACCAAGGGTGGCATCATCATTCCGGACACCGCCAAGGAAAAGCCGCAGGAAGGCGAAATCGTCGCCGTCGGCTCGGGCGCCCGTGACGACAGCGGCAAGATCGTTCCCCTGGACGTCAAGGCCGGCGACCGCGTGCTCTTCGGCAAGTGGTCCGGTACCGAAGTCAAGCTCGACGGCGAAGACCTTCTGATCATGAAGGAAGCCGACATCATGGGCATCATCGGCTGATCAGCCGGTTTTCCTGAAACTTCCCCCATATCAAGGCCGGTTCATCCGGCGTTTCGAAACCAGGAGTTTTGAAAATGGCAGCTAAAGAAGTCAAATTCGGCCGCACCGCGCGCGAAAAGATGCTGCGTGGCGTCGATATCCTCGCTGATGCAGTGAAGGTTACGCTCGGCCCGAAGGGTCGCAACGTCGTCATCGACAAGTCCTTCGGCGCACCGCGCATCACCAAGGACGGCGTTTCCGTCGCCAAGGAAATCGAGCTTGAAGACAAGTTCGAGAACATGGGCGCCCAGCTCGTTCGCGAAGTCGCTTCCAAGACCAACGACATCGCCGGCGACGGCACCACGACCGCAACCGTTCTGGCTGCATCGATCATCCGCGAAGGCAACAAGGCCGTTGCCGCCGGCATGAACCCGATGGACCTGAAGCGCGGCATCGACATGGCCGTGTCCGAAGTCGTCAAGGATCTGGCCGCCAAGGCCAAGAAGATCTCGACGTCTGAAGAAGTCGCCCAGGTCGGCACGATCTCGGCAAACGGCGACAAGCAGGTCGGTCTCGACATTGCCGAAGCCATGCAGAAGGTCGGCAACGAAGGCGTCATCACGGTTGAAGAAGCCAAGACCGCCGAAACCGAACTCGAAGTCGTCGAAGGCATGCAGTTCGACCGCGGCTACCTGTCGCCCTACTTCGTGACCAACCCGGAAAAGATGGTCGCCGACCTCGAAGACGCCTACATCCTCCTGCACGAGAAGAAGCTCTCGAACCTGCAGGCGATGCTCCCGGTCCTCGAAGCCGTCGTCCAGTCGGGCAAGCCGCTCGTCATCATCGCTGAAGACGTCGAAGGCGAAGCCCTTGCAACGCTCGTCGTCAACAAGCTGCGTGGCGGCCTCAAGATCGCTGCCGTCAAGGCTCCGGGCTTCGGCGACCGCCGCAAGGCCATGCTCGAAGACATCGCCATCCTGTCGGGCGGCACCGTGATCTCCGAGGACCTCGGCATCAAGCTCGAAAACGTCACGCTCGACATGCTCGGCCGTGCGAAGAAGGTCTCGATCACCAAGGAAAACACGACGATCGTCGACGGTGCCGGCCAGAAGGCTGAAATCGAAGGCCGCGTCGCGCAGATCAAGGCCCAGATCGAAGAAACCACCTCCGACTACGACCGCGAGAAGCTGCAGGAACGCCTTGCCAAGCTCGCAGGCGGCGTTGCCGTCATCCGCGTCGGCGGCTCGACGGAAGTCGAAGTGAAGGAAAAGAAGGACCGCATCGACGACGCTCTCAACGCGACGCGCGCTGCTGTTCAGGAAGGCATCGTACCGGGCGGTGGCGTTGCGCTGCTGCGTTCCTCGACGAAGATCACCTCCAAGGGTGAAAACGACGACCAGGAAGCCGGCATCAACATCGTCCGCAAGGCGCTTCAGTCGCTGGTTCGCCAGATCGCTGAAAACGCAGGCGACGAAGCCTCCATCGTTGTCGGCCGGATCCTCGAGAAGAACGAGGACAACTACGGCTACAACGCCCAGACCGGCGAATATGGCGACCTGATCGCACTCGGCATCGTCGACCCGGTCAAGGTCGTTCGCACCGCGCTTCAGAACGCCGCTTCGGTCGCGTCGCTGCTCATCACCACCGAGGCCATGATTGCCGAGCTTCCGAAGAAGGAAGCAGCCGGCGGCATGCCGGGTGGCATGGGCGGAATGGGCGGCATGGACATGATGTGAGACTGATGTCTCGCATCTGAACCATCCGGTTCAATCTATAAAGGGCGGCCTTCGGGTCGCCCTTTTTGCTTGCAGGCCATGGCCAAGACCCTCAACACGGCTCAACTATCGGGATCGACCGGACTGTTTTCAGGCCCCGGCCCTCGACCAGCTAAGTGCCTGAAACGTTTCCGGTAAGATTTTCTCCGGTTGTAAGAATATTATCAAAAAAACCGTTGCCGCTTGTGGAAAAGCAACTATAAAGACGCCCCAAGTGAACAAAAGATTCACGCCGGGGTTCGCAGCAATCGGTGACCGTGGCGGCATGCGTGCCGGCTCGCGTTAACCGTGCAAGCACTAGCCCTTTGAACTCACGACAAGAAAAGTTTACAGAAACTGAACGCAAATTCAGTGACGATTGCGCGTACGTCCTACCCGGAAGGCGAGATCGCCGGCGATGCGGGTTGGACGGGGATCTGAACATCGATCGAGTTTGTCGGCGGGCATCATTCCGATGGCGGCCGGGGAGCCTGTACCTGTTTTATCGCCGTGCCCGGGACGAAGCATGATGGCCGTTTCCGACCCATTGCCTGAGGTTGTACGTGTTTAAAATCGCAAAGACCAATCTCTCCTCCCCCTTCGTTCCGGGGTCGCTGGATTTCGACGATTCCGACAACGAACTGTTGCTGCAATATTGCGTGACGGAACGCTGGAGCGGGGATCTGTCGAACGGGCTTTTCCAGATCGGCGACAAGGCCGCCAGCATCCACGGGCTCGAGCAGCGCAATTGCGGTCTGCTGAACCTGATCCGCTGCTATGAGCCGCTCGACAGGAGCCGTGTGCTGGAGCTCTTCGAACAGGCCGCCACGTCATCGTCGTCCTTCTGCTTTTCGACGACGATCCATGTCGACGGCGCGCCGCGCCAGCCGGTCTTCTGCGTCGGCGAATCGACCGGGCTGGAGCAGAAATATTCCGGCACGATCATCGGGGTCTTCATCTTCCCCCGGTTCCAGATCGATATCGCCGCGCGCCAGATGAAGCGACAATAGGCAGACAACGCTGCCGGATTTCTCCGGCTGCGCGCGCCGGGATCATCAGGCGGCTTCGCTCGACCGGCCCACCCTGCCCTCGACCAGCGCCATCGGCGCCGGCCGACCGAGGAAATAGCCCTGCGCTTCATCGCAGCCTTCGGAGAGAAGGATGTCGAGCTGCGTCTTCGTCTCGACGCCTTCGGCCAGGACCGGAACGCGCAGGCTCTGGCCGAGCGCCAGGATGGCCCGCACGATCGCCTTGGCCTCCGGGCTCTGCTCCACCTCCGTCATGAAGCTGCGGTCGAGCTTGATCTTGTCGAAGGGGAAGGCGCGCAGCGTTTCGAGCGACGAATAGCCGGTTCCGAAATCGTCGATGGCGATGGTGACGCCAAGCGCTTTGATCTGGCGCAGCGTGTGCAGCGCCCGCTGCTTGTCGCCGATGATCGTCGATTCGGTGATCTCCAGTTCCAGCCGCGAGGGCTTGAGCCCTGTTTCGAACAGGACCTGCTGGACCAGCGTCGCGACATCGGCATTGCCGAGTTGCACCGGCGAGAGGTTGACCGCGATCTTGTGCGGCTTTTCCCAGGTCGCGGCCTGCCGGCAGGCTTCGCGCAGCACCCATTCGCCGATCGGCAGGATCGCACCGCATTCCTCGGCGATCGGGATGAAATCCGACGGGGGGATGTTGCCGCGCTCGGGATGCCGCCAGCGCAGCAGCACCTCGTAGCCGGTGATCTCGCCACCGTTGACGGCCTTCTGGACCTGATAGTGCAGTTGCAGTTCATTGCGCTCGATCGCCACCCAGAGATCGTTGGCGACCAGGCGCCGGCTGCGCGCCGCCTCGTCCATCGAGACCTCGTAGAAGCAGACGGAGCGGGTCAGCGCGTCTTTCGCCCGGTACATGGCGAGGTCGGCATTCGACATCAGCCCCTCGACCGTTTCGGAATCCTGCGGATAGATCGCGACGCCAAGGCTCGCGCCCGGCTTGATCTCGAAGCTTTCGATGTTGATTTCCTTGTTCAGCGCCCTTTCGAGGCGCGCGATGAAATCGTTCAGTTCGGCGATATCCTCGAAGCGCTTGGAGGCCGCGAACTCGTCACCGCCGAAGCGGGCGACCGCCTCGTCGCTGGCGAGGCATTCCTGCATGCGCCGGGCGAGCGTTCTCAGCACCTCGTCGCCGGCCGCGTGGCCGCGCGTATCGTTGATTTCCTTGAACTTGTCGAGGTCGATGCCGATGACGGCAACCTTGCCGCCGCTGCGGCGTGCGCTTTCCAGTTCGCCTTCCAGATGGATGTTGAAGCTCGCGCGGTTCGGAAGACCGGTCAGGCTGTCATGCCGCGCCATGTAGGAAATCTGTTCCTCCGAACGCAGGCGCTCCGAAATGTCCTCGTAGGTCGCCACCCAGGCGCCGTCCGGCAGGGTTCGGTATTTCATCTGGACGGAGGTGCCGGAGGAGAGCTTTTCGATGATCGCACCACCGCCGGTCTGGCGGATGATCGAGCGGTGCCGATTGTAGATTTCCTTCGCCTTGGGGCGCCAGATCTCCGGGTCCGGATAGATATGGGCAAGGCCGCCCTCGATGATCTCGCTGAAGGAAAGGCCCTGGCGGATGAAGCCTGCCGGGAAATCGAAAATCTCGCTGTAGCGCTTGTTGGCGAGCAGCAACCGCTCGTCCTTGTCGAAGAGGCAGAGGCCCTGCGACATGTTTTCGAGCGCGATGTCGAGATTGTGCGTCACCTCGGCGATGCGATCGGCGGCTTCCTTTTCGCGCGTCACATCCTTGGTGATCTTGGCATAGCCGACGAGAAGGCCGCCGCTGTCATAGATCGGGTCGATGACGACATGCGCCCAGAAGCGCGAACGGTCCTTCCGGTAGCGCCAGCCCTCGGATTCGTATTTGCCTTCGTTGCGCGCCTTCTCCAGCGCCCGCTCCGGCAGGCCGGCCTTGCGATCCTCCTCGCAATAGAAGCGCGAGAAGTGCTTGCCGACGATCTCGTAGGCCTTGTAGCCCTTGTTGCGTTCTGCGCCGGCGTTCCAGTTGGCGACGCGGCCTTCGGTGGTCAGCATATAGATCGCATAATCGGTGACGCCCTGCACGAGCATGGCGAACTGGCGCGTGCTTTCGTTGGCGGCGGTCTCGGCCTGTCTGGCAAAGATGGCGGCCGTCAGTCCGGCAAAGAGCAGCGAGAAGGCGATGACGGCGATCAGCGGCACCATCAGCGCCGGCGACAGCATGCCGTGATCGGCGACTGGCATCGGCCCCGGCACGATGGTCACGGCCGCCATGCCGGTGAAATGCAACGAGACGACGCCAAGCGCCATAAGCAGCGTCGCGATGAGCCTGTCGGCGACGCGGCGTTCCGGGCGCAAGCAGTAGATCAGGGAGGCGGCACTGAAGGACGCACCGACGACGATGGAGGCGGCGACATAGCCGGAATGCCATTCGATGGTGCCGGGCAGGATCATGCCGGACATGCCGAGATAGTGCATGAAGGCGATGCCGAAGCCGAGGATCGCGCCGCCCGCGGCAATGGCGGCTGCGCCGCGCGAGGCGACGGAGAGAAGCAGGCCAGCGGTCGTCACCGTGATCGCGACGGCAAGCGACAACAGGGTGGTCCTGACGTCATAGCCGGCCAGATAACCCGGATTGTAGGCCAGCATCGCGATAAAATGGGTGGACCAGATGCCGAAGCCGCTCGAAGCGCCGGCCGCGCCGAGCCAGAGATAGCGCCCCGCCGTTGCGGCATTCTGCGCCCTTTGCGTCAGCGTGACCGCCACGTGGCAGGAGAGGAAGCAGATCAATGCTGCGAGCAGCACCAGGCGAAGATCATGCTCGACGACGATACAATTGAGGACGCGTAACATGGGAAGCACCGGAATGGATCAAATTTGAACCAACTCAAGCGGCAGAAGGCTGAAGAATGGATGAATTCCGGACAAGCACGGTCAAGACTGACCCTGCGTTAGTCATCTATCCTTAACAGATGTCAAATATCCGCAACCGCTATATCCAATAGCAATTATACACAACCACTGAGAGAACAGGGTTAGGCCAGCAATGCCTTGAGATCGGTCGCGGGGTCTTCGAGCGCGGCACGATCCGGGGTGCGGCCCATTTCGAGCAGCTTCTTCGCCGTGACATAGGCCTTGGCGTCGTTGACCGCATCGACGGCGATCAGCCGGCCCTCCTGGAAATACCAGACGGAAACGCTGCCCTCGCGCGCGCCGGAGCGCACCAGCGTCTCGTCATAGCCGCCGCAGAAGCCTGCGATCTGGAGCTTCACATCATACTGATCCGACCAGAACCAGGGCTTCGGCCGGTAGGG
>CAMPIK010000141.1 GCA_946886325.1 uncultured Shinella sp. | reverse complement strand
TCCCCCGTCGCCGCATCGACCTCGGGGAAACGGCGCGGCGCCTCGCTCTTGCCCATCGTGCCGAGGCGCGGGATGGAGGCGAGCAGCATCCGCGTATAGGCGGCCTTCGGTGCTGCGAAGATGTCGGTCGTTTCGCCGGTTTCGATCATGTCGCCGCGCAGCATCACCACGGTGCGGTCGGCGATCTCCGCGACCACGCCCATGTCGTGGGTGATGAAGAGCACGCCCATGTTTTCCTCCCGCTGCAGGTCGCGCAGCAGATGGAGGATTTCCGCCTGGATCGTCACGTCGAGCGCCGTCGTCGGTTCGTCGGCGATCAGCAGCGTCGGGCGGCAGGCGAGCGCCATGGCGATCATCACGCGCTGGCGCATGCCGCCGGAAAACTTGTGCGGATATTCGTGAAGCCGCGTCTTCGCCGCCGGGATGCGCACGCGCTCCATCAGCCGGAGCGCCTCCGCCTCGGCCTCGCTCCACGACATGGCGCGGTGCAGCACGAGCGACTCGGCGATCTGGTTGCCGATGGTGAAGACCGGGTTGAGCGAGGTCATCGGCTCCTGGAAGATCATGCCGATCGATCCGCCGCGCACCGAGCGCATCTCGCGCTCCGAGGCCTGCAGCAGGTCCTGACCCTGCAGCAGGATGCGCCCCTCGCAGCGCGCCTTGCCGGGTGGCAGCAGCCGCATCGTGGAGAGCGCCGTGACGCTCTTGCCGGAGCCGGATTCGCCGACGATGGCGACGGTCTCGCCGGCATGGACGTCAAGGCTGATGTCGCGGATGACGGTGCGCCAGCCCTCCGGCGTCCGGAAGGACGTCGACAGGTTCTGGATCGAAAGCACGGGGCCGGCGGCGGCTTTATCGGTCGCGTTCATCTCAGGTCTCCTTCGCCAGCCGCGGATCGACGAGGTCGCGCAAGCCGTCGCCGAGCAATTGCAGCGAGAGCACCGAAAAGACGATCGCCAGCCCCGGGAAGATCATCAGCCAGGGCGCATTGTTCATGTATTCGCGGCCGGCGGCGAGCATCGTGCCCCAGGTCGGCATGTCGGTGGAAACGCCGACGCCGAGGAAGGAGAGGCTCGCCTCCGCCAGCATCGCCGAGGCGAAGACGAAGGTCGCCTGCACGAGGATCGGCGAGGCGAGGTTGAGCAGCACATGGCGCGTCAGGATCTGCCAGGTCGGCAGGCCCATGGCGACTGCCGCCTCGATATAGGGCAGTTCGCGCAGCACCAGCGTCGAGCCGCGCACGATCCGGGCAAGCCGCGGCGCATAGGTGATGCCGAGCGCCAGGATGACGGTCAGGAGCGACGGCCCGAGGGCCGCGACGAGCGCGATCGCAAGCAGGATATCCGGGAAGGACATCATCGCGTCGAGAAGTCGCGAGATCGGCGCGTCGAGCTTGCGGAAGAAGCCGGCGACGACGCCGAGCATGACGCCGAGGACGGTGGAGATGCAGACGACGCCGAGGCTGACGAGCAGCGACACGCGGCCCGCATAGATGGCGCGGGAGAAGATGTCGCGGCCGAACTCGTCGGTGCCGAAGAAATGGGCGGCGGACGGCACCTGCAGCTTGTTGACGATCGACAGCTTGTTCGGCGCATAGGGCGCGATCAGCGGCGCCAGCAGGGCTGCCAGAACGACGACGGCCAGGATGACGGCGCCGAAGAGGATGGCGCGGTTGCCGAGCAGCCGGCGGAGGCCGGAGGCGAAGGGCATGGAGAGGCCGCCGACGGTCATAGCCGCACCCTTGGGTCAACGAGGATATAGAGCATGTCCACCACGAAATTGATCAGCACGTAGATCGCCGCGACGACCAGCAGCGTGCCCTGGATGACCGGATAGTCACGCCTCAAGACGGCGGAGACGACGAGGTTGCCGACACCCGGCAGGCCGAACACCGTTTCCGTCACCACGGCGCCGGCGACCAGCATGGCGATCGAAAGGCCGATGACGGTGATGATCGGGATCAGCGCGTTCTTCAGCGCATGTTTCAGGATCACCCGCCCCTCGCCGGCCCCCTTGGCGCGGGCCGTGCGCACATAATCGTCGCCGAGCACGTCGAGCATGGCGGCGCGGGTGAAGCGGGTGATCAGCGCCGAATTGACGATGCCGAGTGCCACGGCCGGCAGCACGAGATGGTGCAGCCGCTCGAAGAA
The DNA here is from genome assembly GCA_946886325.1 of uncultured Shinella sp. The sequence goes on along the minus strand of CAMPIK010000141.1, from coordinate 4,292 downwards.
GGTGGCATCCGGCCCGCCATAGCCGGATGCCGGAAACCACCCCTGCCCCACGGCGAAGGCCTGGATCAGCAGCAGACCGAGCCAGAAGCTCGGCACGCTTGCCGCCACCATCGTCAGCGTCACGACGATCTGGTCGAAGAGCGTGCCGCGCTTGACCGCCGACAGGATGCCGACGGGCAGCGCGATGCCGACCGCGATCAGGATGGAGAAGAGCGTCAGGAAGAAGGTCGGCTCGGCACGCGCCGCAAGCGCCGTCGTCACCGGCTGGTCGAGAAAGATCGACTGGCCGAGATCGCCCTTTAAGATGCCGAGCACGAACTGCCCGTATTGCACGATGAGCGGCGCATCGAGCCCGAGGCGCGTGCGCAACTGCGCGATGTCCTCGGGCGTCGCGTCCGAACCGAGCATGACGGCAGCCGGATCGCCCGGTGTCACGCGGACGATGATGAAGACGACGGTGACGACGAGGGCGAGCACGATCGCCATGCCGCCAAGCCGTTTCAGAAGCGCCCGCGTGATCCGTTCCATGGTTTTCGACCTTTTACTCTTTCGGTGTCACGTTCCAGAACTTCGGCCAGTAGGTCGGCGTGTAGTCGGTGATCCCGGCCGCGACGCCCGATACGGCGTTGAAGTTGCCGACCTTGTAGAGCGGCGCATCGTCGTAGATCACCGTCTGGATGCCGTCCCACGCGGCCTTCTTGGCCTCGTCGGTCGTCGCTTCCATATAGGCGGCGACGGCCTTGGCCTTCTGGTCCGAAACATACCAGCCCGGATAGGTATCGGTAATGGTGTTGATCGTCGTCGGGTCGCCGGGGAAGTTGGAGTGGGTGATGAAGATGTCCCATTCCTTCGGATCGGCGCGCCGCGTCGTCAGCGTCGCCCAGTCCACCACCTGCAGGTCGACCTTGAAGCCGGCGGCTTCCAGATAGGCCTTGGCGACCTCGCCGATCTTGTAGTGGAACTCGTACTGGCGGCTCGTCATCAGCCGGAGCGGCGTGCCGTCATAGCCGGCATCCGAGAGCAGCTTGCCGGCCGCTTCCGGATCGCCCTCGCCATAGCGCGCGACGCCGGCCTCGGTGTGCCAGAAGGAACCCTCGGGGAAGATCGAGCCGTCGACGCTGAAGAAGCGGTCGTCGGAGAAGGCGGCGAGCATCATGTCGTTCGGGTTGAGCGCTGCCTGCACGGCCTGGCGGAATTCCTTCTTCACGAGAAGGCCTTCCTTCATGTTCATGTTCATCGAGGCCCAGCCGGTGTTCTCGTAGATGACGGGCTTGGCGACGCCGCTTTCCTCGACGCGCTCATAGGCGCTGACCGGCAGCGAGTCGGCGAAGTCGAACTGGCCGGAGATCAGGCCCTCGACGCGGGTATTGGCATCCGGCACCGGCACGAAGCGGATTTCCTTGGCGATCGCCTCGCGCTTGCCCGCATAGTTGCTCGGCTCGCCCTCCGGCGACTTGTAGTCCTCGAAGCGGACGAGCTGGGTATACTGGTCGGGCTTGCGCTCCTTCAGCGAATAGGGGCCGGTGCCGACGAATTCGGTCATCGTCTCGCCCGCCTTCTCGGAGGGAATGATGATGGACGCCTGCGACAGGGTCGCGACCAGCGGCGCATAGCGCGACTTCAGCTTGAAGACGACGGCGTTCGGCCCGTCCTCGGTCAGGCTTTCGACGATCTCGGCAACCTGCTTGCCCTTGGAATTGATCGTCATCCAGCGCTTCAGCGAGGCGACGACGTCGGCGGAATCAAACGCGCTGCCGTCGTGGAAGGTGACGCCTTCGCGCAGCGGGATGCGATAGGTCAGGCCGTCCTCGGAGAGTTCCGGCAGGCTGGCGGCAAGCAGCGGCACCGACTTCCATTCGGCATCATAGGTATAGAGCGTCTCGAAGATATGCTGGTCGATGGTCAGCACGATGTCGGTCGGCGTCTGCATGGCGTCGAGCGTCGGCGGCTCGCCGATCGTCGCGATCGTCAGGATGCCGTCGGCCGCCTGGGCGCTGTTGAGGGCGATCGTCAGCCCGCTCGTGCCGGCCAGCATCGCCAGCGTTGTCAGAACCAGTACACGTTTCATGGTCATTCCCCTTTCAATATGCCGGCAGGTGTCTCGCACCGTGCCGGTCGTGCCATCGTCTCAAGTCGTCGGCCGGTTCCTCTCCGGCCGGCGGCTCAGCTTTCGAGCCCCAGCGGATCGGCGACGCGCGGCCAGAGCTCGAGGCTCGCCTTGCGGTAGGGCGTCGTCGCCGGATCGGTGGGGTAAGAGGTCGGCGCGGCGATATAGACGATCTCGGAGGAGACCGGCTGGAAGCCCGCGTGGAAATGGTTGGTCGACTTGACGAGCAGGTAGGACTTGTTCGCAAAATCGATGCCCTGGTTGGCAAAGATATCCGGCTCGTAGGTCTGGGTGCGGCTGGTGATCAGCACGATGTCGATGTCAGTGCCGAGCGGGCGCACGACGGCGGTGCTGCCGAGCGTCACGCGGCTGTTGCGGAAGCTCTGCCAGCCGGCGTCGAAGACGTCCTGAACCGTCACCCGGAGATCGATGGGCGCGCCGCCTTGGGGGCCGGACTTGCCGCCGAAACGCAGGTCAAGTTCGGCCCCCCGGCCCGCCGCATGGCAGAAGGAGACGGCGATGGGGTCCCAGATCGTCGCCACCGCAAAGTTATCGAGGCCGCGCTCCATCATGCGCCTGAGGATATGCGTCGCATCGCCGGCAACGCCGCCGCCCGGATTGTCCCAGACATCGGCGATGACAACAGGCACGTCCGGCTGTTCGGAGCGAACGGCGACCGCCCGGTGGAGGCCCGCCTCGGTGTCGAACATCGGCATGGCCGCTTGCCTGCGAAGGCCGTAGAGCTCGCGGCCGAGGCTTTCGGCAAGCGCGTCGCCCTTTGGCTTGTCGCCGTCCGTCACGACGACCAGGCGGGTGCCCATATCCGGCACGTCGCCCGCCATGAAGCCATGGATCACGGAGATCGACAGGACGCCGTCGCGGCCTTCCATCGCCTTCAGGCGATCGACGAAGGAGCGCATCGGCTCGCGGCTCGTCGGGAAGATGGTGATCATCCGGCAGTCGAAGGTGGAGATGACCGGCCGGATCTCGCCGCGCAGCGTGCGCAATGCCAGCTCGACCACATGCTCGCCGCGCTGCTCGAAATCCGTATGCGGGAATTCGAGGAAGGTCGCCATCAGGTCGAGGCTTGCGACACGCAGCGCCGTCAGGTGGCTGTGCGGATCGAACTCGGCGGCGACGAGCACATCGGGGCCGACCATGGCGCGGACCCGCGAGAGAAAATCGCCTTCCGGGTCGTCATAGCCCTGCGCGACCATCGCGCCATGCAGGCCGAGCACCACGGCGTTGACCGGCAGTGCGGCCTGAAGCTCGCCGAGGATGCGGTCGCGCAGCGTCTCGTAGGTCTGGCGCTGGATGAGGCCGGCCGGCTCCGCCCAGCAGCAGGTGCCCTCGATGACGGTGAAGCCTTCGGCACGGCCGCGCCGGCGCAGGATCGGCACGACGGAGGAGCAGAGCGTCGGCGCATCCGGATGCTCGCCCGGCCCGGCGAAGAACGCCGCCTTGAAGGCGTTCATGTCGGTCGGGACCGGCGAGAACGTGTTGGTTTCCGTGGCCAGCGAGGCCGTGAAGATGCGCATGTGCTGTCGATCCGAAGCCTGGTTTCGATGTCGGGCTCTCGCCGATACGGGCAGTGTGGAAACTGGCCCCTCCGCCGCGGTGATCCGCAGACGCAAGGCTACATGCCCGCGAACGCAAAAGCGCCCACGGAGCGGCCCGGCAATACTGGCCCGGCCTTCGTTCCGATTGATCTATCCCGTTGTTGCGTTCACCCGTCACCGGTTTATCGGTGTAATTTATTTTCTTGATTATGCGCCATATGGCGCCGGGGTCAATGGTTTTTTGAACTATATCGCTGATTTATGTAATTAATTTTCTTTATCGATCTTTCGCATGAAAATTTTCATCGGCCATTCTGGGCTGCAAAGCGGCTAGGCAAACGTGATTTTCATGCCGGATCAAGCCGATGCGCTCGACTTTGCGGGTCAGGAAGGGGCGACAAGGATTTGCGGGGGATGAAAATTCGGCGGGCGGCGCATGCGGTTTTTTCACGCGTCGCCCGTACCCCGGACGAAGTCTCGTCGTCCGGGCGAAATTTTTTTCACGCGAGGTGCCGCTACCAGACGGTTCCGCGTGCATCGACCGGCTCGACCCGTGTGACGATGCCGTTGCGGTGGAACACCATGCGGTCGAAGAGATTGGTCACCACGCAGGTGTGGTTGGGCAC
>CAMPIK010000140.1 GCA_946886325.1 uncultured Shinella sp. | reverse complement strand
CGCATGAAAATCCTCTCGCTCAACGTCTGGGGCGGCCTGATCCACGGGCCGCTTCTCGACTATCTCGGCACTGTTGATGCCGACGTCTATTGCCTGCAGGAAGTGTCGCGCGCCAGTTCCGCGCGCTCCGACTGGCTGACCTACCGCGACGGTGACCATGTGCTCGACCAGCGCGCCAACCTCTATCAGGAGATCAAGGCACGGCTTCCCCGGCATGAAGCCTTCTTCTGCCCGACGGCGCGCGGCGAGCTTCTCGACGGCGATGCCCCCTGCCCGCAGGAATTCGGCATTGCGACCTTCGTGCGCGAGGATATTGCCGTCGTCGCGCAGGCGCAGGATTTCATCCATGGCGGCTTCACCGCGGACGGGTTCGGACCGCATCCGCGCGCCCGCAACGCCCATTGCCTGCGGCTCTTCGACTATCGCGGCAACCGCCCGGTGACGGTCGCGCATCTGCACGGCCTGCGCGATCCGGCCGGCAAGGGCGACACGCCGGCGCGCGAGAAGCAGGCGAAGCGGCTGAAGGCGCTGATCGAAAGCGTGCACCGGCCCGGAGACGCGCTCGTCGTCTGCGGCGATTTCAACGTGCTGCCGGAAAGCCGCACATTCGACGTTCTTGCGGAACTGGGCCTTGCCGATCTGGTGACCGGTCGCGGGCATACGGATACAAGAACGTCGCTCTACACAAAACCCGGCCGTTTCGCCGACTACATGCTGGTGAACGGCGAGACGCCGGTTGCGGATTTCGCCGTGGTGCCGGAACCCGAAGTCTCCGATCACCGGCCGCTCGTGTTGACGATCGGCTGAACCGTCCAAGCCATTGACCAAAAACGGAAAAGGCCGCCCCAAAGGACGGCCTTTCCTGTATTTCGAGCAGCTTGATGGAGATGCTTACTCAGCGTCGCCTTCGGCAGCGGCCTTCTTCTTGGCCGGCGCCTTCTTCTTCGGTGCGGCGGCTTCCTCGCCCTCGCCCGCATCGGCGGCTTCGGCCTTGGCGGCAGCCTTCTTCTTCGGCGCGGCCTTCTTGGTCTTGGCGGTATCGTCGCCTTCAGCCTCGTCGTCAGCCATCAGGGCTTCCTTCGAGACGGTCTTGTCCGTCACGTTGATTTCGCCCAGCAGGTGGTCGACGACCTTTTCCTCGAAGATCGGCGCGCGCAGCGAAGCGGCGGCACCCGGCGTCTTCTGGAAATAGTCGAGGATCTGCTTTTCCTGGCCGGGGAACTGGCGAAGCTGCTCATAGAGCGAACGCTGCATTTCCTCGTCGGACACCTGGACACCGGCCTTCTCGCCGATCTCGGAGAGAACGAGGCCAAGGCGGACGCGGCGCTCAGCGAGCTTGCGGTATTCCGCGCGCGCGTCTTCTTCCGTCGTGTCCTCGTCGGCGAAGGTCTTGCCGGCCTGTTCGAGGTCGGTGTTGATCTGGCGCCAGATGTTTTCGAACTCGGCGTCAACCAGGCGTTCCGGCGTGTCGAACTGATACATCTCGTCGAGCTGGTCGAGGATCTGCCGCTTGACCTTCTGGCGCGTGACCGAGCCGTACTGGCCTTCGATCTGGCCGCGCACGATTTCCTTCAGCTTGTCGACCGATTCCAGGCCGAGCTTCGTTGCGAGCTCGTCGTTGATCTCGAGCTTAGCCGGAGCGGCGACGTCCTTGACGGTGATGTCGAAGGTCGCTTCCTTGCCCGCGAGGTTCGGTGCCGGGTAATCGGCCGGGAAGTTCACGGTGATGACCTTCTCGTCGCCGGCCTTCAGACCGACGAGCTGCTCCTCGAAGCCCGGGATGAAGCGGTTCGAACCGATGACCAGTTCGGCGTCCTCGTCCTTGCCGCCGTCGAAGGGCTCGCCGTCGACCTTGCCGAGATAGTCCATGGTGACGCGGTCGCCATCAGCGGCCTTGCCCTTCTTGGTCTCGTAGGTGCGGGCGCTCTCGGCGATCTTGAGGATCTGCTCCTCGACTTCCTTGTCGTCGATCTCGACGACTTCGCGCGTCACCTTGATGCCGGTGGCGTCCTTGAGCTCGATCGCCGGGATCACTTCATAGGAGAGCGTGAATTCGAAATCGGCTTCGGCGGCGAGGATCTTCTCGGCTTCCGCCTGGTCCTCGGTCATCGCGATTTCCGGCTGCGTCGCGGACTTCTCGCCGCGTTCGCTGAGGATCGAGGTCGGGCGGTCGCGGATGATCTCGTTGACGAGATCGGCCATGATCGACTTGCCATAGACCTTCTTCAGGTGCGCGACCGGCACCTTGCCCGGACGAAAGCCGTTGATGCGGACACGATCCTTGGCTTCCGCCAGGCGCTCGTTCATCTGAGCTTCCATGTCCTTGGCCGGGATGACGACCTTGATTTCGCGCTTCAGCCCTTCAGCGAGCGTTTCGATAACCTGCATGTTCAAACCTTTATTTCGATTTGGCGGTGCTCATCCGGCGTGCGGATATTTGGCGAGCACCCCTCCGGGTCCATGTGCCGGGAGTGGCTTTACTGAATTCGATGGCCTTTTGGCAAGCAAAATGGCGCTGTCTACGCATCCACGCCGCGCGGGATCCTCCATCCCGGCGCTGAATGGCCTCTGGTGCGGGTAGAGAGACTTGAACTCCCACGCCTTGCGGCACCAGAACCTAAATCTGGCGTGTCTACCAATTTCACCATACCCGCGTTCAGAAACCCGCGTCAGCGGCCTTGCGGCCGACACCGTTTCGAGGGTCTTGCCCGAGCGCGCGTCTCTATATCACCCGTTTCGGATGGATCAAAGGAAAAATCGCCGCGCCGGTGGATAGCGCGACCCGCCTCAGTAGAGCGGTTCGTCATAGACCGGCTCGCCGCGCAGCAGAATGCGGCTGATCTGGATCGCCCCGCTCTCCGATACACGCGCCGCGACCTCCAGTTCCTCCTGGTTCCGCGCGTCCTCCAGCACCCGGCCCTCGCCCTCCGGCACATAGTAGCGCTCGATGCCATAGGTGACGAAAAGCGTATCGGGCATCCGCCCATCGCCCGATGGATAGAAGTCGAACGGAAGCGTGCGCACGAGCACGCTGCCCTCGCGAGCCTCAAGCGTTCCGAAACTCGCCTCCGTGGCGCTCCAGAGACCCGCAGCGTCGGGCGAGAGCCGGACCGTCAGCCGCGTGGAGCCGCTTTCGGCCGGCGCGCTTCCGGTAACGAGGGAACCGGAGATCGAGGATATGCCATAGCTCAGTATCACATAATCGCCGCGCAGCAGGTCGCGCGGATCGACCGGAAGGGTCTTCAACCGCACGTCCGTGCCGGAGCGCAGGATCGAGGCGCGGCTTTCGACCATGAAGCCGAGCACGGCGGTCTGCAGGAGGGCCGCCACGAGGGCAGCGGCGAAAAGCGGGACATGCGGTCGGCGGGTGGGCGCGCTCATGTCAGGCCTCCTTGGCGGTCGTGCGGGAGAAGCGTTTTTCGAGGCGGATGACCGCCCAGGCGATCAGCGCCACCACCAGCCCGGAAATCAGGAAGAAGCCCGCCGTGCCGATGATCGAACCGAGCGTTTCGGAAGCAAGGTAAAGGGTTTCGGCCGCGAAGGCGACGTAGCCGAGATAGCGCACGGCACCGTTGTCGCGGCCGGAGAGCGCGATGCCGCCGATCGCCGCCGCAAGCGTCGCCGCCCCCAGAAGCGCGTCGTTCGTCAGCCCCTCCGTCTCGACATGCAGCAACCCGAGACCGACGAGCAGGACGAGATAGGAATAGAAGGCCGGCGCCGCGCCGGCGTTCCGCGCCACGCCATGAAGCGGCGAGGCCGGAACCGCGGCGAGCAGGTAGGCGATGGCACCGGCGACCGCGAGAGCCGCGGCCGTGCCCAGGCCTTCGAACTCCGCATAGAGAAAGACGCACCAGGCCACCAGCAGCAGATAGGCAAGATGGCGTGACCGGTCGGCGCCCGTGTAGCGCACGAGCCCGATCACCACAGCCGCCATCAGTGGCATCAGCCAGATCAGGATCCGGTCGTCGGTCGTGCCGGACGAAAAGCTCCAGTCGGCCGCCGCGACCCAGAAGGTGAGAAAGCCGGCAACCGCAGTCACCGCCGCCGAGCGAAACACCGCCGCGACCAGCACGGCGCCGGCAAGCCAGACGAGGGCCGCCTGCATGGCGTCGCCCGATAGATGATACATCTGGCCGACAAGCGCGATCGCCCCGCCGAAGCCGAGCGTGCCGAAGACGAGAAATGCCGCGGACAGGCGCGGCGCGCCGCGCCGGTCGAGCCAGGCCGCCCCGAAATAGGCAATCCAGAGCAGCGCCACGATGCCGATCAGGCGGGCAAGCCGCGGGATGGCGTCCCAGTTTGCCGCGACAAGCAGCAGCACGGCGCCGGCGATCAGCAGCGCCGCGATCATCATCAGCACCCGGCCGAGGCTGAAGGCGCTTTCGCGGGAATCGAATTCGGCCAGCATCCTGCGCGACGTGTCCCCGTCAATCAGCCCCTGCCCGACCCATCGGTCGAGATCCCGCTCCAGTCGCCCGCGATACATATTTCCTCCAGAGCGCCGGATCGACGCTGATTCTCTTGCCTGTCAATGCAGTCTATGCAGAGCCGTAGACGAACGCCATCGGGGCGGCATTCTGCGAAAATGCGCAGCCCGCCTCGCCACACGCCGCTTCTTCGACGTTCAGGCAGGGAAATTTAATCAAAACGAAGGAGATTTGCGTCATTCTGGCCATCAAACGGATGATTTCAGGCGACCGATGCCGCCATGCAGTTTGCGCATGACATCCATGCTTATATTGCAGTGCACAAACCGCATTTGTCGTACTATATTGCAATCATCGAAACGGCAACGGATCGAAGCCTTAAAGCCCAAGGCGCAGCGGATCAAAGCAGCGACTGGGGCGGGACAAGGCGAAGCGGCACAGGTCAGCCGCCCGGCATGAGGCCGGAATTGACCCGGCAGGAACCTGGTTCCGGCTGAAAATGAATTCGCGGCGTCGCACTCCTCCTCCCAGTGACGACGCGATACGATTGGCAACACTCCTCCTCCCAGTTGCCAATCATCCCAAATGACGCCCGCTGGACCTCCTCCCCCAGCGGGCGTTATTTTTTTGTGCTGCACCGTTACCGCTGCATGGCTCGATCGCATCTGCGCGCAATCGCCCGCTTTTTGACCAGAATTTCGCCAAAATAGTTACTTGACATGCGCTCAATGCATGGGTGCCATACCGCATTGTCTCTGTAATTTCCGCCAATCACGCGTATATTCCTGGTCATCAGATCGAAGCCGGAGCCAGACAGTGGCGAACGGCTGCAAACCCGGGAAAGGGGCTCAAAATGAACTTCGCACGCTCTTTCAACAACTGGCGCAAGTACCGTCAGACCGTCAACGAACTCGGCCGCATGTCGGACCGTGAACTGAGCGACCTCGGCATCGGCCGTGGCGATATCGCCTACGTTGCCCGCCAGGCCGTCAAGTAAGCCGACGAACGATCCAATCCGGATCCTTCCCCAAACGCCTTTCGGAGACATCCGGAGGGCGTTTCTTTTTGTGCGCCGCACATCGACGCGATGCCGATTGCCGGCGCGCCGCACCAGGCGACCGCCTCTTCTGCGCGGCCCGCGCGCCTCGAAGGGCCTGACGGCCACCAAAGCCGCCGCAAAGCGCTGGTAAATCAACACAAATCCGACGGCCTCTTTTCGCGCCAGCCGGCGCGCGTGCACAGATTTGCGCCATCGCAATGCACAAATGCATGGCAGATGCATTTTCTTTGCACTGCACCTTTACAGGCGAAAGGAGTACATAAGCGTCAACACCGGTCGACGATCTTGTCCCGGTCAACGCTTCGAGGAGAAGAACCATGAACCCGCTTCGCATTGCAAAGAACTGGATGTCCTACCGCCGCACCCTGAACGAACTCGGCAACCTGTCGAACCACACGCTCTCGGACATCGGCCTGACCCGCTACGACATCCGCAACATCGCTGCCCGTTCCTTCCGCTAACAGCCGGATTTCCGCCGCAGCGGCCATCATCGGCAACGCGCGAGGAACGATCACCAACGGCACCATACGGTGCCGTTTTTGATTCCAGGGCACCTGTGATTCCAGGCCCATTCTGCTGGCGGGCGATTGGACGCTCGCGATCCGCATGGTAAGGAGGCGCCCATGACAGACAAAACCTCCTTCGCCCCCATCCATATCGTCGGCGGCGGCCTCGCCGGCTCGGAAGCCGCCTGGCAGATCGCCGAGACCGGCATCCCGGTCATCCTGCACGAAATGCGCGGCGTGCGCGGCACGGATGCGCACAAGACCGACAGCCTTGCCGAACTCGTCTGCTCGAATTCCTTCCGCTCCGACGATGCGACCAGCAATGCGGTCGGCGTGCTGCATGCCGAAATGCGCCTTGCCGGATCGCTGATCATGCGTTGTGCGGATGCCAACCAGGTCCCCGCCGGCGGCGCGCTTGCCGTCGATCGCGAGGGTTTCGCGGCGGCCGTGACGGCCG
>CAMPIK010000139.1 GCA_946886325.1 uncultured Shinella sp. | reverse complement strand
GAAATTTCGAGCTGTGCCGGTTTCAGGCGCCCGCGATGTTTGGCCCAGGCGTTCACCAGAATTTCTTGGAAGGCCGCACGGTCCCGCACCGCCACGTCGCCGTCTTCATCGAGTCTGGCGAGCGCCGTCTCCGCGCGCAGCTCCATACAGAGCGCCTGCGCCAGCGGGCCGTAGCCGTTTTCGTCGCGCGGGCGTTGCGTCGATGTTTCGAAGGCCCGCAGCGCCCTCTCCCGTCCTTCGCCATCGAAACCGAGCGCATTGTGACGTCCGGCTTCCGGCACAAGCTGGTTCGCGCGCTCGAAGATCATCAGGTCGATCGGGTTGCGCGCGAGAATGTCGGCGTCCGTCGTCTCCAGCGTCGCCTTGTCGCCGGCCACCCGGCGATGCTCCATCGCCGTGTCGAAGCCGAGTTCCTCGAAGAGACCGCCGGCCTGCTGGCCGAGCTTTTCCGTCGTCAGCACATATTCGAACTTGCGCAGTAGCGAGACGATCTGCTCCTCGCGCGGTGCGGTCGGATCGTCGACGAAGCTCGGGAAACGGTCGAGCAGGAAGGTCGTCATGAAATTCGCCGGCCGGGCCTTGAGAAAAGCCTCGGAATCGACCTCCAGGCCGCGTCGCGCATTGACCGAGCGCATGTGATTGTAGGCCGAGCGCGTGAGGTCTACCGGATGGCGCAGCACCGTCATGAGCCGGAAGGGACTGGCGCGAAAGTTCCGGATATCGGTTTCATCGACGCCGTGCCCGAGCAGCATCCGGATGCCTTCGAAATCCTCCGGCGCCAGTTCCTCCATCTGGAACTTGTCGTCGAAGAAGCGGCGCGTGCGCGCATGCGGCCCGTGCGCCATGATCTCGTCCTCGGCGAGATGCTTTGCGAAATGATAGCGAAGGGCCGTTCCGCCGGTCTTCGGAATATGCGGAACGATGACGGTAAACCTCTTCGCACCAGTGCTCGTCGCCATGCCGGTTCCATCTCCTTACGCGTGTATTTGTCCGCATCCCGTCCTGCAGATGATCCTGCAAGCCAGACGTGTCGACCCGTCCCTAGGGTCGGACCGGTCCATCGGTCAACCGGCAATTAACCCGCCACGGCGGCGAAATTCGGGAGGAGTTTCAAATGCGCGCAATCGCCGGCCGATATCGCCCCATGCGCACGCCCGCAATTTGCGCTTGATCGCCGGGAAGGCGTCGGCTAGCCAAGGCGCTGATGCGGGCGTGGCGAAACTGGTAGACGCAAGGGACTTAAAATCCCTCGGCCTTTGGCTATACGGGTTCGACCCCCGTCGCCCGCACCAAGAAATTCGATCCGATCCTGCGCAAACGAAAAAGGGTGCGGCCCTGACGCTGCCGCACCCTTTCGTCCCGACCTGCCGGAGAACGTGTCAGGCCGAGAGTTTCGCTGCGATCTTTGCCACGTGATCGCCCTGGAAGCGGGCGGCGTCCAGTTCGACGGCCGACGGCTGGCGGGCGCCGTCGCCGCCGGTGATGGTGGAGGCGCCATAGGGCGAGCCGCCCTTGATCTCGTCGACGCCCATCTGCCCCTGGAAGGCATAGGGAAGGCCGACGACGACCATGCCGTGATGCATCAGGGTCGGGATGAAGCCGAGGATCGTCGTTTCCTGCCCGCCGTGCTGCGTGGCGGACGAGGTGAAGACCGAGCCGACCTTGCCGACGAGCTTGCCGCCGGCCCAGAGCGCACCGGTCTGGTCCCAGAAATTGCGCATCTGCGAGGCGACCGTGCCGTAGCGCGTGCCCGCGCCGACGATGATCGCGTCATACTGGTCGAGTTCGTCGACCGTTGCGATCTCCGCCTTCTGGTCGAGCTTGAAGTGCGAGGCCTTCGCCACCTCTTCCGGCACCAGTTCCGGCACGCGTTTCACCGTCACCTCGGCGCCGGCCGCCTTCGCGCCTTCCGCAACGGCATAGGCCATGGTTTCGATATGCCCGTAGGCCGAATAATAGAGTACCAGAACCTTCGCCATTCAATCGCTCCTGTCAGCTTCCCAAAATCGGTTTCCGCTTGCTCGCGGTTGCCTCATGGATGTAGCACTTGACCTTGATGCGGACAGAAGGCCGCTTGTCGACACACTGTTCACCAGATGTTGACAATAAAATTTTTGCTGTGAACGATCGTCCCGCCGGAGCCTCCATGACCCCTTCTCCCATCATCACCGCCGCCATGCTGGCCATCGGCGACGAACTCCTGTCGGGCCGCACCAAGGACCGTAACATCGGCCATCTCGCCGACATGCTCTATCTCGCCGGCATCGACCTCAAGGAAGTGCGCATCGTCGGCGACGAGGAGGATCACATCGTCGAGGCGCTGAACGCCCTTCGCGCCCGCTATGACCACGTCTTCACCTCCGGCGGCATCGGCCCGACCCATGACGACATCACGGCCGACGCGGTCTCGAAAGCCTTCGGCGTGCCCTGCGCGCATGATCCTGATGCCATGACGCTGATGGCCGCCATGTACGAGCGGCGCGGCATGGAGTTCAACGAGGCGCGCCAGCGCATGGCGCGCATGCCGATCGGCGCGCGCCATATCCCGAACAGCGTCTCGACGGCGCCAGGCTTCATCATCGGCAATGTCTATGTCATGGCCGGCGTGCCCCAGGTCTTCACCGCGATGCTCGATGCGCTGATGCCGACGATCCCCGGCGGCCGGCCGATGCTGTCGCGCGCCATCGTCTCGCCCTTCGGCGAGGGCGATATCGGCAGCGCGCTCGGGGCGATCCAGAAGGCGCATCCCGAAACGAGCATCGGCTCCTATCCCCGCTTCGACGGCACGCGTTTTTCGACGGAGATCGTCGTGCGCAGCCGCGAGGAAGCGCCGGCCGCAGCCGCCGAAAAGGATATCCTCGCGATGATCGCCGAGATCGCCGCCGCCAAGGCCTCGGCTTGACCCGAATCAAGGCGTAGCCGGCACTTCCAGTCCAGATTGTCTGTCGAGGCCGCCCGCAAAAAATGCGCGGCGGCTGCAATCGTGCTATGATGCACGCGATGGAGGCGATCATGACCTACAAGACCATCACAGCCGTTCTGAGCGCTGCGGCAGATGCCGAGCGCGTGACGGAGCATGCGATTGCGCTTGCCCGCCGCTTCGATGCCCATCTGGTCGGAATCCACGCCGAAATGCCGGTGATCGTCACGGTCGCGGCACCGATGGAGTTCCCCGATCCCAATCTGATCACCGAAATGCAGGAGCGGGCGCGCCGGGAATCGAAGGCGATCGAGCACCTCTTCCGGGAGCGCTGCGAAAGGGACGGCCTCAGCCATGAATGGCGGCTCTTCACCGGCAGCGCCGGCTATGCGGCAGCCTCGGTGATCGACAGCGCCCGCAGCAGCGATCTCGTCGTCGCCGCCCAGATCGATCCTGAACATGCGCCGTCCGCCCGGGCGGATATCGAGGACCTGCTGTATGAAAGCGGCCGGCCGATCTACCTCGTCTCCTCCGCCGTCGCCGGTCCCGAAGCGGTGACGCGCGTTCTCGTCGCCTGGAACGGCTCGCGCGAGGCCGCCCGCGCGGCCTTCGATGCGCTCCCCTTTATGACGGCGGGTGCAGCCGTCGAGGTCTTCTCCGTCGATCCGGAAGACAGCCGGGTCCAGTCCGCGGAACTCTGCGGTGCGGAACTTTCGGCGACGCTTGCCCGCCACGGCCTGAACGTCACGGCGACATCGGCCAAGTCTGCCGGCAAGCCGGTGGCCGAGGTCATCAATCGCCGCGCAAGCGAGACGGGCGCGCAGCTCATCGTCATGGGCGCCTTCAGCCATTCCTGGCTGCGCCAGCGGCTCTTCGGCGGCGTCACGAGTGCGATGCTCGGCGGATTGCGCGTGCCGGCGCTGATGTCGCGCTGACGGCGGGATCGGGCCGCTGGGTGCATGGCGGCAGGCAGAGGCTTGAGACTGACGGGCTTTGCTGTGGATCGCGCGTCGGCCGGCCATGCGGATGATTCCCCTGGCCGGCGATCTGCATTATGGGATTCGGTCACGAAGCCGCGAACGAGCCGGAGACCGCCATGTCGCTTCCCGAAAAGGCCTTCCCCGTGTCCTGGGACCAGTTCCACCGCGACGCGCGCGCGCTCGCCTGGCGGCTTGCCGATGGCGATCGCGAATGGCGGGCGATCGTCTGCATCACACGCGGCGGCCTCGTTCCGGCGGCCATCATTTCGCGCGAACTCAACATCCGGCTGATTGAGACCGTCTGCGTCGCCTCCTATCACGACTACCTGTCACAGGGCGAAATGCATGTGCTGAAGGGTGTCGCGCCGGAGTTGTTGCAGAACGACGGCGACGGCATTCTCATCATCGACGACCTCACCGACACCGGCAAGACAGCAGCGCAGGTCCGGGCGATGCTGCCCAGGGCGCATTTCGCCGCCGTCTATGCCAAGCCGAAGGGGCGGCCGATGGTCGACACCTTCATCACCGAGGTCAGCCAGGACACCTGGATCTATTTTCCCTGGGATATGGGCTTCACCTACCAGGAGCCGATCGCCAAGGGTCCGCGCGGCTGAACCGCCACCGCCGAATACCACCGGCAGAACAAGCAGGAATTGACCGAATTTTCAGGCTTCCCGCGATCCGGGAAAGCGTTCGCAGACGCAGCACGGAAAGCGCCTCAATTTGCTCTGCAACATAGCAAATTTAAAAAGATATAACGATTTCGGAACAACGGCTTAGAACACGTTCACAACAAGTTTAAGTATTCCGAAACCTCTGCCCAAGACAATCCTTATATTCGCCATGACTTACTGTCATGCCGCCATGACGGCCGTCTTTGCCAAAGATGCGGATCTGTGTGCTCCAGTTGAATGACGGACGCCGTAGCGATCGATCGTGATCGCACTTTGCGTCCCGTGCAAGGACGTCCCAGACAGATGCGCACCTTCCTCTCCCGCCGTTCGCTGACCGCCAAGCTTGCCGCTATCATCATCATGGTGAATATCGCCGGCCTGCTCGCGATCACCTATCACAGCTGGCACACGGGCACGTCCGCGGCGCTCGCGAATGCCTCCGCCTCCTGGTCGAAGACCGCCCAGCAGATGGCGAGCATTGCGGCCGGCGGCGTCAAATGGGGCAAGGCCGAAGCGGTGCAGGACGCCTATGCGCTCTATCGCGACGATCCGGAAGGCACGCTCGTCTATTTCGGCGCGGCGAACGGCGCAAACGAGGCGGTGGATGCCTGGTCGCGCGACGGCGAGATCACGCCCGCCGACGCATCCGGTGCCATCGGCCAGCTGACCGCCGCACAGCCGCAGGACGTCGTCGTCGACACGGCGGCGGCCGGACCGGGCCATGTCGTCGTGGTCGTACCGCTTCCCAAGGACAAGAACGGCAACCCCGGCGGCTACGTCTCGACCATCTGGTCGACCGGCGACATCATGGCGGCCGCGCAGGCAAGCAGCGTCATGCTGATCGGCGCGCAGGCGCTGGTCCTCGTCATCGTCTTCCTCGCTTTCCTGATGGCCATGCGCTCGTTCGTTGGCCGTCCGCTGAACGATTTCACGGCCCGCATCGGCGGGCTGCAGAGCGGCGACCTCTCGTCTTCGGTCGCACACCAGCATCGCGGCGACGAGATCGGCGTCATCGCCCGTGCGCTGGAAATGTTCCGCCAGCAGGCGAACGACAAGATCGCGCAGGAAGAGGCTGCCCGATCGCAGGCAGCCGCGATGGAAGTCGAGCGCGCCGAGGGCGCCGCCGCCGTCGAGGCGTCGGCGAGCCGGCAGGCGTCTGCCATGTCCGTCATCGGCCAGGCGATGGAACGGCTTGCAGCCGGCGACTTCAACGCCAAGCTTGGCGATCTGGGCCACGGCTTCGAGAAGCTCCGCGACGATTTCAATCGCATGGTCGATGCGGTGGCCGCAGCCATCTCGGATATCGGGCAATCGACAATCTCCGTCGAGAACGGCGCAACCGAGATCGCGCGCTCCGCCGACGAACTGTCGAAGCGCACCGAACAGCAGGCAGCAGCCCTCGAAGAGACGGCAGCCGCCCTCGACCAGATCACCGTAACCGTGCGCAACTCCTCGCTGCGCGCCAATGACGCCGGCGAACTCGTCGCCAACGCCAAGCGGGGTGCGACGAATTCTGCCCAGGTCGTCGACAAGGCGATCGGCGCGATGGACCGCATCCAGAACTCGTCGAGCCAGATCGGCCAGATCATCGGCGTCATCGACGAGATCGCCTTCCAGACGAACCTGCTGGCGCTGAACGCCGGCGTCGAGGCGGCGCGCGCCGGCGAGGCCGGTAAAGGCTTTGCAGTCGTGGCACAGGAGGTGCGCGAGCTTGCCCAGCGTTCGGCATCCGCCGCCAAGGAGATCAAGGGGCTGGTGACGGCCTCCGGAGTGGAGGTCGCCTCCGGCGTGGCGCTCGTCAACGAGACCGGCGACGCGCTGCGCACCATCGAGACCGAAATCAACAAGATCAACGACAGCATCGCGGCGATCGTACAATCGT
>CAMPIK010000138.1 GCA_946886325.1 uncultured Shinella sp. | reverse complement strand
CCGTCGATGGCGGTCATCGGCCGTACGCAGTCCGGGCCTTCCGTCCGGCCGAGATGGATCTCGTAGCCTTCCAGCGCGACCTCGAACTCCTCGGAGCGGGCCACCGTGTTGCGCACGGTCTTTTCCGGCGCCATTTCCGTCTCGACGTCGAGAAGGCCGAGCCCCTCGATCTCGCGCCGCCCGCCCTCGATGCCGAGCGGATCGCGCACGACCCTTCCCAGCATCTGGTAGCCGCCGCAAATGCCGATGACATGGCCGCCGCGCCGGCAATGGGCGCGGATATCCCGGTCCCAGCCCTGCGCCCGCAAATGTTCGAGGTCTGAGATGGTCGATTTGGAACCGGGCAGGATGACGAGGCCGGCATCGGCCGGAAAGGCCTCGCCGGAGCGCACGAAGACCATCTCCACCTCCGGCTCCGCCCTGAGCGGATCGAGGTCGTCGAAATTGGCGATGCGCGGCAGCACCGGCACGGCAACCTTGAGCGCGCCGCCCGTGCCGTTCGCCAGCCGCTCCAGCACGACGGAATCCTCCGCCGGCAGGCGCGCAGCCTGCCTCAGCCAGGGAACGACGCCCCGGCAGGGCCAGCCGGTATGGGCGCCGATGGCTGCGATCCCGTCGTCGAAGAGCGTGACGTCGCCGCGGAACTTGTTGATGACATAACCTTCGATCATCGCCCGGTCCTCGTCGGCAAGGATCGCATGGGTGCCGACAAGCGAGGCGATGACGCCGCCCCGGTCGATATCGCCGACAAGCACCACCGGAACGCCTGCTCTCGTCGCAAAACCCATATTGGCGATATCACCGGCGCGAAGGTTGATCTCGGCCGGCGATCCCGCGCCCTCGACCACCACGAGGTCGGCGCCATCGGCGACACGGGCGAAACTGTCCATGACGGCCGCAAGCAGCTTCGGCTTCAGCGCCTGGTATTCGCGACCACGCGCCTCACCGAAAACCTTGCCCTGCACGACGATCTGGCTGCCGGTCTCCGACTGCGGTTTCAGCAGCACCGGATTCATGTGCACAGACGATGGCACGCGCGCCGCCATCGCCTGCAGCCATTGCGCCCGGCCGATCTCGCCGCCGTCATCCGAAACGGCGGCGTTATTGGACATGTTCTGCGGCTTGAAGGGGCGGACCTTCAGGCCGCGATTCGAAGCGATCCGGCAGAGGCCTGCGACCAATACCGTTTTTCCGACATCGGAGCCGGTGCCCTGCAGCATGATGAAGCGTGTCATGCCCTCTCCTAGCAAAGTCGCCCGCCGCCCGGAAGCCCCGGTTTTGCCGTAAATTTGTCATCTTCGGGCGGCCGGGGCGCTGCATTTTCGCAACACTCCCGAGGGCCTTTTTCGCTTTCGCGTATCACTGTTCAAAATGCGACATCGCGTGGCGAAAACGGTCCTGATTTCGCCACGACGCAAGCGTATATCCCCGCTCAGAAAAGAGACGGAAAAAGCCCAACCCCGTCGCAGAGGAAACACCCCATGCTGTTCATCTTCAGCAAGCCGAATTTCGTACAGATCGCCTGGAACGGTGAAGCTCCCAAGCACCAGTCCCGCGTTCGCAACACCGTGATGGACGCACCCTTCGGTCCGCTGGGCTTCATCCGTACCCGCAGCGTCGGCTGATCGCTACGCTAGAGCACAGATTTTTTGAAGCCGCGCTCCTTCGGGGGCGCGGTTTTTTTGTTGCCGCGATGGCGCTCAACGCAAGCCGAAGAACGCGAAAGGCCGCGCTCGGAGATCGAGGCGGCCTTTCGTTCGAACGGTCTCCCGAAACGGGGAGAAGACAGGCGCTCCGGGACGCACTACCTGATCCGGAGCGGGCAGCGGTGTTCCCCCGCCGTGCAAAGAGAATTAGCGGCACATCCTTACCGGACCGTTATTGAGACCTTAAGCAAGGGTAAATCGCGGATTTTTTTGATTTTCAGAATTTTTTTGTCAGGCATCGCCGACGCCGCAATCAGGACAGGATTCGTCCGCATCCGGCGAGCGTGGCGGATGACTTCATGATGCGCGCGGCAGACATTTGCCCACAGATGGGCATTTGCGCATTTTTTCCTCCGGGACAGCGGCAATTCCGGTCATTCGGCCATGCGCAGAGGCCCGCCGGAAACGCCCTGTGCGGCGCCGGGAGCCTCAGAGAGGTTGATTTCTTTGTCGGAACCCTTACGCTGGGGAACTGTGACGAGAATGAGGTCCACCCGGTGACAGGGTTCCGCCGGAGGACAAAAACACTCACCGTCGCTGCAAGCAGGGGGTCGGCTTGCCTGACCCGGTAATGAGCCCCCTGACCTGCCCAATAAACCGTTTGGGCGGATGGGGATCGCAGTAGCCCGTCCAGCCCCTCCAGATTCATAACTGCAGACAAAGACTGGGAGGTCTTTTGACCATGAAGAAGCTCTTCGCTTCAACTATCCTTGCCGCAGGTCTCTTCGCGTTCGCCGGTTCGGCGCAGGCGGAAGATTGCGGTTCCGTTTCCATCGCTGAAATGAACTGGGCTTCCGCTGGTGTGGCAGCCCATGTCGACAAGATCATTCTCGAAAACGGCTACGGCTGCACGGTGACGCTCGTCACCGGCGACACGATGCCGACCTTCACGTCGATGAACGAGAAGGGCGAGCCGGACGTCGCTCCGGAAATGTGGGTGAACGCCGTTCGCACGCCGCTCGACGCGGCGATGGCCGAAGGTCGTCTCCTCCAGCTCGTGCCGCTGCTCTCCGAAGGCGGCGTCGAAGGCTGGTGGATCCCGAAGTTCCTCGCCGACAAGCACCCGGACATCAAGACGGTGCAGGATGCGCTGAAGCATCCCGAACTGTTCCCGGCGCCGGAAGACGCCTCGAAGGGCGCCGTGCACAATTGCCCGTCGGGCTGGAACTGCCAGGTCTCGACGTCGAACCTCTATCGCGCGCTCGAGGCTGAAAAGGCCGGCTTCGACCTCGTCGATACCGGTTCGGCTGCAGGTCTCGACGGTTCGATCGCCAATGCGTTCGAGCGCGAAACCGGCTGGCTCGGCTACTACTGGGCGCCGACCGCCATCCTCGGCAAGTACGAGATGGTAAAGCTCTCCTTCGGCGTCGAAAACGACAAGGCCGACTGGGATGCCTGCACGGCCGTTCCGGATTGCCCGGATCCCAAGGTCAACGCCTATCCGACCTCGGACGTCTACACCGTCGTGACCAAGGCCTTCTCCGAGAAGGCCGGCGTCGCCATGGACTACATGAAGACGCGCCAGTGGGACAACGGCACGGTCGGCAAGGTTCTCGCCTGGATGGATGAGAACCAGGGCACGAACGAAGACGCCGCGAAGTACTTCCTCCAGAACAACGAGGACATGTGGACCAAGTGGGTTTCCCCCGAGGTCGCCGAGAAGGTCAAGGCCGCTCTCTGACACGTGAACCAAAATGCGGCGGCGGGACATCCCGCCGCCGCATCGGTCTTGCGACATGAAGAGACAGAATAACGATCGGCAAGGGTCGCTCGTAAGCTCAAAAACGGCAAAAGTCGCAAACAGCACATTATCAAGCTGCGGATCGTGTCAATGACAGAACTGCAAGCCGGGAAAAGAATAGAAAACAAGACAACCCAGTGTGCGAACCCTCGCGCGACGGCATATTCATGTTCGAAGCTCGGGGTGCCAACAACTTCCGGTAAGAAATAAAGGGGATTACGATGGCATTATGCGATTACGTGCCAGAACTTTTATGCCGATTTCCAGCCCTTGACGACACCACGATCCGCGTAGCGCGCAAGACGATCGACGACGGTTTCAAGGGCCTCGTGCGCGCCTATGTCAACGTGATCGACGCGGCCGTGCAGCCGCTTCAGGTCTTTCTGAATTTCCTCGAGCGAACCTTCGTCAACTCGCCCTGGCCGATCATCCTTCTGGTCATGCTGGCGATCGTCTATTTCGGCAGCCGCGACATCAAGGTCACGATCGGCACCGCCGTCTCGATGTTCCTCATCGGCCTGATGGGGCTCTGGAACGACACGATGGTGACACTCGCCATGGTGACCGTCTGTACCTTCATCGCGATCGTCATCGGCATTCCGATCGGCATCGTGATGGCGCGTTCGGAAAGGGTCCAGTCCATCATCAACCCGGTGCTCGACGTGATGCAGACGATGCCGAGCTTCGTCTACCTGATCCCCGTCGTCATGATCTTCGGCATCGGCAAGGTGCCGGGCCTGATCGCCGTCGTCATCTACGCGGTCCCCCCGATGATCCGCCTGACCAATCTCGGCATACGGCTCGTCGACAAGGAGGTCCTCGAAGCGGCCGACGCCTTCGGGTCTTCCTCCTGGCAGAAGCTGAAGAACGTGCAGATACCGCTGGCACTGCCCACCATCATGGCCGGCATCAACCAGACCATCATGATGTCGCTCGCCATGGTCGTCGTCGCCTCGATGGTCGGCGTCGGCGGGCTCGGCAGAAACGTTCTCCAGGCGATCAACAACCAGTTCTTCACCGTCGGCTTCCTCAACGGTTTCGCACTGGTCGCCATCGCCATCATTTTCGACCGGACGAGCCAGGCCTATGGCAAGCGTCTGCAGAAGCATTCGGAGGTGGTCCATGGCTAGCCACGAGATCGAAATCAAGAATCTCTACAAAATCTTCGGCCCGCGCGGGAAGGATTTTGTCGATGCCGTCAAGAGCGGCATGGGCAAGGCCGAACTCAACGAACAGCACGGCCATGTGCTCGGTCTGCAGGACATCAACATCCTGATGCCGGCAGGCTGCGTGCAGGTCGTCATGGGCCTGTCGGGCTCGGGCAAGTCGACGCTCATCCGCCACATCAACCGGCTGATCGATCCGACGGCGGGCGAAGTGCTCTATGACGGCGTCGATGTCTGCAAGATGAACGAGAACGACCTTCGCGAATTCCGCCGCCACAAGACGGCGATGGTCTTCCAGAAGTTCGCGCTCCTGCCGCACCGCACGGTGATCGAGAACACGATCTACGGTCTCGAAATCCAGGGCGTTGCGGATAGCGAAAGCCGCAAGCGGGCGCTGCAATGGATCGAGCGCGTCGGCCTCTCCGGCTTCGAGAACCACTATCCGAACCAGCTCTCGGGTGGCATGCAGCAGCGCGTCGGCCTCGCCCGCGCGCTGACCAACGATGCCGACATCCTGCTCATGGACGAGGCCTATTCGGCGCTCGACCCGCTGATCCGCGTCGACATGCAGACGGTGCTTCTCGACCTGCAGAAGGAACTGAAGAAGACGGTCGTCTTCATCACCCACGACCTCGACGAGGCGCTGCGCCTCGGCGACAAGATCGCCATCCTGCGCGACGGCCTCGTCGTCCAGCAGGGAACCGGTCAGGAAATCGTGCTGAACCCCGCCGACGACTACATCACCGCCTTCGTCAAGGAAGTGAACCGCGGCCGGGTCATCAATGTCGAGACGATCATGGCGCCGATGACCGGCGGGCCGGAAGGCCTGCCCGTCGCCAAGGGCACCGTGCTCGAACTTGCCGCCCGCGAGATGACGGCAGCCAACCAGAGCAATGGCCATGTCCTCGACGAAAACGGCAAGCCGATCGGCTCGATCAACCTCGGAAGCATCATTTCCGCCATGGTGACGCCGACGAGCCACGAGGACAATACCAGGGCCGCCGCCTGACAGGCGCCCGGCCACCCGCCTATGAACCATCGGGTGCCCTCGTGGCGCCCGATGTCGTTTCGGCGGCAGCACAGCGACTTGCAAGCATATAAAGATTTCTTTATATCATTGTCCGAAAGCGCATGCCCGCGCCGCGATCCGCGACCGGGACATTGCCAGGCAAGGGCCGCACGGCCGCACGAGGAAAACACCCATGACCATTGAGACGAACGCGCTCGCCGCCCTGCTCGCCGAAAAGCCCTTCCTTCTCGCCGACGGCGCCACCGGAACGTCGCTCTTCGCCATGGGGCTCGAGGCCGGCGAGGCGCCGGAACTGTGGACCGAGGCGAAGCCGGAGAACATCACCAAGCTGCATCAGGATTTCGTCGATGCCGGCGCCGACATCATCCTGACCAACACCTTCGGCGGCACCCGCCACCGGCTGAAACTGCACCATGCGCAGGATCGCGTCTTCGACCTCAACAGGAAGGCCGCCGAGATTGCGCGCGCCGTCGCCGACAAGGCGCCGCGCAAGGTGATCGTCGCCGGCTCCGTCGGCCCGACCGGCGAACTGCTGGTGCCGCTCGGCGCCATGACCTATGACGACGCGGTCGCAGCCTTCGTCGAGCAGATCGAGGGCCTGAAGGCCGGCGGCGCCGACGTCGCCTGGATCGAGACCATGTCCTCGCCGGAAGAAATCCGCGCGGCCGCCGAAGCCGCCGTCAAGGTCGGCCTGCCCTTCGTCTATACCGGCTCCTTCGACACCGCCGGCAAGACGATGATGGGCCTGCACCCGCGCGACATCCATGGCGTTGCCGGCGACATCGGCGCAGGCCCGCTCGCCGTCGGCGCCAATTGCGGCGTCGGCGCGTC
>CAMPIK010000137.1 GCA_946886325.1 uncultured Shinella sp. | reverse complement strand
TCGACGGCATCCGCGCTCGCCGTTTCGGCATTATCCGTTGTTTCGGCAACCGTCGGGGTTGCCGCGCTCGTCATGCGCATGTCGTCGGAAACGGCCGAAACGCAGCCTGAAAGGGCGAAGATCGAAAACGCGATGGCAGAACCCTGCCGCAAAAACGCCTTCGCCGCCGACACCATCTGCTCGGACTGCAACAAGTTATCCCCGCTCAAATTCGGCCGCCCGCGGACTATGTGCCGGCAGGTGCACCACGAAAACTGGAACCGACCCTCGCCTGGGAGAAACTGGGGTTCCGACAATGTTAACGTTCCGTCCGTCGCTGTAAAGGACGAAACGGTCATGCGCCGCACCTGGCGGCGCATGACGGGCGTTTTGATCCTGAAAGAAGGGCTAAGCCGTTCCCGGATGTGTCTTTCGTCTGGAGCCCGCTTATTCAGTGGAAATAGGGCCAAACGATGTTGGTATCTCCCTTGATAAAGCACGAGCTTTACCCAAGGCTGACCAAGCGCGTGGCGGCCAAATGCTTGGCCGGGCGCTTACCAGGCGCCGGTGTTCGGCATGGAAGCCCAGGGCTCGGCGGGGGCAAGCGACTCGCCCTTCTGGAGAATCTCGATCGAGATGCCGTCCGGCGAGCGAACGAAGGCCATATGGCCGTCGCGGGGCGGGCGGTTGATCGTCACGCCATTGTCCATCAGTTTCTGGCAGGTGGCGTAGATATCGTCGACCTCATAGGCGAGGTGGCCGAAATTGCGCCCGCCGGCATAATCTTCAGTGTCCCAGTTATAGGTGAGTTCGAGACACGGCGCCTTGTCGTTGCGGGCGGCATCCTCGTCTTCGGGGGCGGCGAGGAAGATCAGCGTGAAGCGGCCCTTCTCGTTTTCGTAGCGCCGGACCTCGACGAGACCGAAGAGTTCGCAGTAGAAACGCAGGGACTGGTCGACATCCTTGATACGGACCATCGTGTGTAGATAGCGCATGGTTATCCTCGCTTTTTGAAGTTCATCGCGAACATAGGAAAATACAAGCCAGAGGCAAGCCTCGGATCGTAGAGCAGGGGCGGGAAAACTTTTGACGAGGGCTTGCGCATCCGCATTGGGACGATGTTATTCTGATCGGCAAGAATCAGTTAACCGTAACTCATGTGACGCGTAATCGAGGGGCTGGCAGATCATGGCGGACAGGATGTCATCGAAGGAAATCACGGAACGTGATGACCAGAGCGGCGACTCAGTCGACCTGATCGAGATAACCGGCGTCATCAAGTGGTTCGACGTCGCCAAGGGCTTCGGTTTCATCGTTCCGGACAATGGCATGCAGGACGTTCTGCTGCATGTCACCTGCCTGAGGCGCGACGGCTACCAGACGGTTCTCGAAGGTACGCGCGTCGTGGCGCTGATTCAGAAGCGCGACCGCGGCTACCAGGCCTTCCGTATCCTCTCCATGGACCAGACGACGGCGATCCATCCCTCGCAGATGCCGCCCGTAAAGACTCACGTGCAGGTCACGCCGACGAGCGGGCTCGAGCGCGTGCTCGTCAAGTGGTTCAACCGCACCAAGGGCTTTGGCTTCCTGACGCGCGGCGAGGGGACCGAGGACATCTTCATCCATATGGAGACGCTGCGCCGCTTCGGGCTCACCGAACTGCGCCCGGGCCAGGTCGTGCTGGTGCGCTTCGGCGATGGCGACAAGGGCCTGATGGCCGCCGAGATCCATCCCGACGTACCGATGCCCGGCAATCGGGCCCATTGACATGGGGCGATTGTTTTCCGTGTGCGTGAATGTACGAAGCGCCCTTGCGGCGCTTTTTCTCGTTCTGCTCCTTCCCGCAGCACTTCAGGCCTCCGAGACCTTCGAGCGCGAGCCGCTGACGATCGTCGCCAAGGGCGGCAAGACCCATGCCTTCACGGTCGAACTGGCCGTCACGCCGAACCAGCGCTCGCAGGGCCTGATGAACCGCCGCGAGATGGCGGATGACCACGGCATGCTCTTCGCCTTCGGCGAGACGCGGCAGGTGCTGATGTGGATGAAGAACACCTATCTGCCGCTCGACATGCTGTTCATCGGCAAGGACGGCAAGATCCGCACGATCAAGGAAAATGCCGAGCCGCTCTCCGAGGCGATCATCGATTCGAAGGTCAGCGTCGATTTCGTGCTGGAACTGAACGGCGGCACGGTCGAGAAACTCGGCATCAAGCCCGGCCACCGCGTCGAAAGCGCCCTGATCGAGCGCATGCGCACGGCCAATTGAGGCCTCTGCGGCTCGCATCCCGACACGCCATTCCTGCCTGACATCCATCGGAACGATGCACTCCCGTCCGCGTTGCGGTCTTGTGTGCAGTTTCGAAAGGACGTGTCATGAAGAAGATCGTTTCCATCGCATCGGCCGGCCTGATGAGCGCCGTGCTCGGCCTCACCGCCATGCCGGCCGCGCAGGCCATGCCGCTGATCAAGACCGCTCCGCATCAGGTCTCCGACGCCGAACCGGTGCAGTACCGTCGCGTGCCGCGCGGCGCACGCAAGTGGCGCGGCCATCGCGGCTATCGCCATCAGCGCCGCGGCTACCGGCGCCATTCCGACGGCTGGTGGTATCCGTTGGCAGCCTTCAGCGCCGGTGCAATTATCGGCGGCGCGATCGCCAGCCAGCCGCGCGTCTCCGGCAATTCTCATGTCGAGTGGTGCTATGACCGCTACCGCTCGTACCGGGCCTCGGACAATACGTTCCAGCCCTATAACGGCCCGCGCCAGCAGTGCCGCTCGCCGTATTGAGGGATGCGATAGTAGCAAAACCGCCGGCCAGCAAGGGCCGGCGGTCGATCGGTTGTGGAGGCTTTCCCGTTACGAAATTCCACCCAATAAGGTCCAGATATATTGCTTAAGAAAGAATTAATTTAGCGCTCCAGTCTCGGACCTAGGAGCGTGTCAGGTGAGTATCAATTTCAGTGGTGTCCTGGGGACCGAATGGACCTTGACGGTGGTCGATTCGGAAGATGGCTCTCTTATCCTGAGCAACTTCGATTTTGGTGCAGGTGTTGTCGGCCTGCCCGGACCGGGCACGGATATCATCGTCGGCAACGGCGAATTCGGCACGTCGGCAACCATCAACAACAACACCTACCAGAACTTTTCCCAGACGCCGGTCGAGATCAACAGTCTCGAAGTGCTGTCGGGCGCAACCGTCAACGCGAACGCCTCGCAGATGACGTTGAACGGTTCACTGGTCAACAGCGGCACGTTCAACATCAATTCGGACCAGGTGACGATCCTGGGCGGCATCGTCAACGATCACCTGATGACGATCGACGCCGAAAACGGCGGCACCTCCTATCTCCGCATGGACAGCGGCGTCTTCACGATCGAAGACGGCCTCGATCCGGACGCCTCGGGCGACCTGCGGCTGACCAACGGGACGGATGGACAGGCCTTTTTGACGGGGCGGAACGGCGAACTGACGATCCTCGAAAACGAAAGCCGCATCTCCGGCAATGGCCTGATCGGCTGGAGTGCGCAGCAATATTTCCCCGGCGGCTATGTCTCGATCAAGAACAATGGAGTCATCGACGCCAATTCGAGCGGCCGCACCCTGATCATCAATCAAGGCACGACGGAAGCCAACCCGCTGGAGAACGATGGGTTCCTTGTTGCCAACGGCAACGGGCGGCTGATCCTCGAACAGGCTTTTATCGAGCAGGGCATCGACGGAACGATCGGCGCCTATGATGCGGGTTCTCAAGTCCTCATCGCCGACTCGGTCGTCCGGGGCGGTTTCCTCGAAACGGCGGATGGCGGCATCATCTATCTGGAAACGGGCGGCGCCTATGGCGGCAGCGGCAGCTATAGCGGCGCCATGCTGGACGGATCGACCGAGGACTTCGGCGCCGTGACGATCACGACCGACAGCCTTGTGCGGATCGGCGAACCGAATGTCGGAGGGCGCTCGGCCATCTTCCAGGGGGCGATCGTCAATCAGGGCGAAATCGGAATCCACGGCTATCAGTCGAGTTTCTTCATTTCGACCGAAGGCGCGACCTTCACCGGCGGCGGCGAGATCGAACTGTCCTATCCGGATGGCACCAACTATGGCGGCGCCTTCATTCACGGTCGCAGCGACAGCGAGAACGCCGTTCTCACCAATGTGGACAACCATATCCACGGCGCCGGTACGATCGGCCGCTACGATTATCCCGGTTACGGCCAGATGCTGGAGGTGATCAACGGCGCCGACGGCATCATCGAGGCCGACGTCTCGACCAACGTCCTGGCGATTGCGCGCACGACCGCCTTCGAAAACGAAGGCATTCTGCGGGCGTCCGGCGGTGCCACGCTCGAAATCGGCATCAACGACACGAGCCGCATCACCGTGATCACCAACACCGGCGGCGACATCATGGCGACGGGCGCCGATTCGCTCGTGGTGTTGCGCGCGGCAACCATTCTCGGCGGCACGCTCGATTCGGCTGACGACGGCGAGATCCAGCTTCTGAACGGCACCGCGTCATTTCTCGACGGGTCCGGGGATGCCGGCGCGGTGGGCAACGACGGAACGGTCCGGCTGCAGAACGGCATGATCGCCGGCGAATTCGCCAATCGCGATACGCTGACCTTCTTCACGTCAGGGACCGCCCAGTTTCTGGTTTCGACCGTCGGCGTGACGCTGACCGGCGGCGGCAATGTGACGATGCTCGGTACGGCCGGCGCCGCATCGCGCATCATCGGCGAGAACGGGACCGACACGTCGCATCTCGTCAACGAGGACAACACCATCCAGGGCGGCGGTTATATCGGCTCGGCTCCCTCGGGCTTCGAGACGAACCTGCTGACGCTGGAAAACGGCACGAACGGCACGATCCGCGCAACGGTGCTTGAGACCCTGATCATCGACACGTCAGGCGCAATCGAAAATGACGGCACCTTGTCGGCGAGCGGTGGAACGCTCGACATCCGCGACGACATCACGGGCACGGGAGCGCTTGCCGCAAGCTTCGGCGGCACGCTTTTGCTGCGGGGCGACTGGACGGGCGACGTCGCCTTCAGCGGCGCCACCGCCGAGACCCTCGGCCACACGGCAAACAGTTCCTGGGTCTCCGGATCGGTCGTCACCCTGTCGGGAATGGGGACGGGCGACAAGGTCGATCTCGGTTTTACGTCGACGCTTGATATCGATTCGCCGAATGTGTTCGATTGGTCGCAAGACGGCAACGACGGCACGCTGGATTATTTCGCCATCGGCGGTGGCACGCGGAGCTTTGTCTTCGAGGGCCTGACGAAAACGCATTTCAGCCTCGAGAACAATGGCAACAGCGGCGTGGCATTCGTCCGCCAGTCGACCATCGACGGCACCGATGCGGCCAATACGCTGAATGGCACGACGGGCGATGACCGCATGGTGGGCTTCGGCGGCAATGATACCTTCAAGGGTGCAGCCGGCGACGACATCTTCGACGGAACCGACGGCAACGACACGGCGGATTATTCCGGTGCGACCGGCGGCGTGACCGTCGACCTCGCAATCAACGACGACTGGCAGACGGTCGGCGGCGGGCAGGGCGACGACATGTTCCGTTCCGTCGAGAACGTCACCGGCTCGCGCTTCGGCGACGACCTCACCGGCTGCGCCCGCGTCAACCGCATCGATGGCGGCGCCGGCAACGACCGGATCACCGGGTCCGGAGACGATTCGCTTCTCGGCGGCGCCGGCAACGACACCTTCATTCTGGATATCCGTGGCGACCGCATCAGCGACGCGTCGGGAACGGATCACGTGCGGGCGGGCTTCAGCTTCACGCTGGCCGCGGCATTCGAGAACCTGACGCTGACGGGATCGGGTGCCTTCAACGGCACGGGCAACGCCCTGCGCAACATCCTGGCCGGCAACAGCGGGAACAACACGCTTTCGGGCCTTGGCGGCAACGACACGCTGAACGGATCGGTCGGAAACGACCTTCTGATCGGCGGCGTGGGCGCGGACACTCAAACCGGCGGCGGCGGGGCGGACAAATTCCAGTTCAAGACGAAGGCCGATTCGACCGTCGCCGTCGGAGGACGCGACACGATCCTGGATTTCGTCCGCTCACAGGGCGACCGGGTGGACCTGACCGCGCTCGATGCCAATCTGCGAAAGGCCGGAAACCAGGCCTTCGACTTCATCGGCGCAAGCGCCTTCGGCGGCGAGGCCGGCGAACTCAGGTTTTCGAAGGGGCCAGGCTCGACGCTCGTCCAGGCCGACCTCAACGGCGACCGCAAGGCCGATTTCGCCTTCGCTTTCGACGATCCACTGGCCCTGATCGCGCGCGATTTCCTGCTGTAAGATTATGGCGGAACATCGCGGAGACATTTTCGAACCCACGGGGTTCGCAAGGCCAAGGGCCGTCCGAGCATATGCGAGGCCCCGACTGGAGCGAAGCCCGAAGGGCGGCAGCGCGAAGTCAGATAATGGCGGAGAGGAAGGGATTCGAACCCTCGATACCGTTTCCGGTATACTCCCTTA
>CAMPIK010000136.1 GCA_946886325.1 uncultured Shinella sp. | reverse complement strand
GCTCGGCGAGGCGGCCGCCTTTCACATGGGCGTCCGGGTCCAGCGGCTGAAATCAATTGCCGTCATTTCCGTGGCGGCCGCCGTCGGCGCCTCGGTCGCCGTCAGCGGCGGCATCGGCTTCGTCGGCATCGTCGTGCCGCATATCCTGCGCCTCGTCATCGGGCCGGACCATCGCTACCTGCTGCCCGCCTCGGCGCTGCTCGGCGGCATCCTGCTGATTCTGGCCGACGTCGTGGCTCGGATCATCGTGGCCCCCGCCGAACTGCCGATCGGCATCATCACGGCGCTTGCCGGCGCGCCCTTCTTCCTCTGGATCCTGCTGCGCGGCCGCGCCGTCGGCGGCTGGTGAGGCCGGAAGTGCGCATGATCGAAGTCGAAGGCGTCTCCGTCAGCCTCTCGGGCAAGCCGATCGTCCACGGCGTATCGCTCCAGGCGCAAGCCGGCCGGTTCACCGCCATCGTCGGCCCGAACGGCTCCGGCAAGACGACGACGATAAAGGCAATCGCCGGCGAAGTCGGCTATGAGGGCACGGTCCGGCTGAACGGCGCCGATATCGCGACGCTGCAACCCTGGCAACTGGCCGCAAAGCGCGCAGTGCTGCCGCAGGCAACCGCCATCGCCTTTCCCTTCACCGTGCGCGAAATCGTGCGCATGGGTCTTTCGGTCGGCCCCAACCGGCATGCCGAGGCGCTGGATAGCGTGGTTGCCGAGGCGCTTCTCGCCGTCGATCTCGCCGGTTTTGCCGGCCGGCTGTACCAGGAACTGTCGGGCGGCGAGCAGCAGCGCGTCCAGATGGCCCGGGTTCTGTCGCAGATATGGGATCCCGTGGTCGACGGGGACCCCTGTTTCCTGCTGCTGGACGAACCGGTTTCCAGCCTCGACATCCGCCACCAGCTGACGATCATGCAGCTTGCCCGCGACTATTGCCGGGCCGGCGGCGGCGTGGTCGCCGTGATGCACGACCTCAACCTGACGGCGATGTTCGCCGACCACGTCGTGCTGATGAAATCAGGCCGGATCGCAGCCGCCGGCGCACCTGCGGATGTCCTGACGGACGACCTGATGGAGGACGTCTTCGGCTGCCGCATGCGCGTCGGCGGCATTCCGCAGGACGGCATGCCCTTCGTTCTCCCCCAGACGGCCGAGCGCTGGTAACCGGCCGCTCGTCGCCGGAGGTCTCGGGAACTTTTTCAGCCGTTTCGCGTTTCCAAGACCGGTAGTGCCGTTTCGCCCCAAGAGGTGGAGCGCAACGAGACCCGCGCATTCGGCGCGGGCAACCGCAAAGGAGACAAGAAATGGCAACCGCACTGTTTTCCCGCAATGGCAAGGGCCGCCGCGTCGTTCGCGAAGAAGCCGAGACCGTCGAGGCGCAACTTGCCCAGTTGCGCGATGATATCGCCTCGCTGGCGAAGATCGTTTCCCGCGACGCGTCGAGCGGTGTCGAAACCGTCAAGGGGCGTGTTCGCGGCGTGCGCGGCAAGGCATCGCGTATCCAAGGTGACGCAGAGAGCCATATGCACGATCTGATCGCCGCCGGCGAAGAGGCCTTGTCCGATCTGGGCGAGCGCTATCGCCAGTCCGGCCGGGAAGTCCGCCGCACGGTTCGCGAACATCCGGTCGCGACGATCGGCACCGCCCTGGCAGCCGGTTTCGTCCTGGCGGCCCTGCTACGCCGCTGACCGGCGCCGACAACCGGCATGATCGGCTGAAAGACCGGCCGCGGCATCTGCCGCGGCACTTTGTTGCCAGGGCAAAACCCTCGGGCGACACCCCTATGACCAGGAGCGGGACACCCTGATGATTTCCCTGATAGCGACCCTCGCCCAAAGCATGTTCTTCCGCGTGGAAGACCGCATCGAAGGCGCGGTGGCGCGCGCCAAGCGCAATGCCGTCGTGTTCTCGATTGTCGGCGTCCTGCTGCTCACCGCCTATGTCGTTGCCGTCGTCGCCACCTGCATCCTGCTATCCGCACGATACGGCCCGGTCGCCGGCCTCTTCGGGCTCGCCGGCGCGCTGGCGGCCGTGGCTCTCGTCGCGATCGCGATCCTGATGATCGTCAACAGGCGCGAGAAGCACCTGCGCGCCATCCGCCGCCGCCAGACCCAGAACAGGCGCGATCTCGTCGCGCTTGCCGGCACGATGGCCATGCGCAAGCCGCTGCTTTCAGCAGGTCTGGCGCTTGCCGCCGGATTGGTTCTCGCGCCGAAGAAGAAGCGGCGCCGCGACGACGACTGAGCGGGTCAGATTTCCCTCGTTTTTCACTGAGTCGCCGGGTATCAGGCGAAGAATTCGTCCGACTGCTGGTCGAGCGGCAGCCGGATGACGGCCGTCAGGCCGTTCGGCAGGTATTCGACATGCACGCTGCTGCCGAGCACCTTGTCCAGGCTGCGCTCGATCAGGATCGTGCCGAACCCCTTCTGCCGCGGTGCATCGACCGGCGGACCGCCCGTCTCGGACCAGGTCATGTTCAGCACATGCTGGTCTTCTTCGACCATCACCCGCGCCGTGATCACCACCTTGCCCGTCGGGCTCGACAGCGAACCGTAGCGCCGGGCGTTCGTCGTCAATTCATGGATGACCAATGCCAGTCCGATCGCCTGGTCGGGGCCGAGCCGCACTTCGTCCTTGTGGATCTCGATGCGGTTCAGGTAGTCCGTCACATAGGGGTCGATCTGGGTCTGCAGCAACTGGGACAGCCGGATCAAACCCCATTCGTGATCGCTCAACAGCCCGTGCGCTTCCGAGATCGCCTGAAGGCGGCCGGCGAAGGCGTCCATGAACTCGACCGGATCGCGCGTCTGGCGCAGTGTCTGGCGCGCCAGCGATTGCAGCATGGCCAGCGTGTTCTTGACGCGGTGATTGAGTTCCCGCAGCAGCAAACGCGTTCGCTGCGCGGCGACCTGCCCGTCGGTCACGTCGATGTTGATGCCGAGGAAAGCGGCCGGGCGACCGCTTGCGTCCTTCTCGTGCACGCGGCCGCGGCCGAGCAGCCAGCGCTCGGTGCCGACGACGCGAAACAGCCCGTCATATTCCTCGCCGGACGCAAGCGCCGACCGCAGTCGGGACAAGGTCGCCTTGCGGTCGCGCGGATCGATCGCGGAAAAGATCCGGCGGGCGTTGAGGGTGCCGCCGGTTTTCAGGCCGAGCATATCGAGCAGCGCCGGGTTGCCGACAACCGATCCGCTGGAAATGTTCCAGAGCCAGCTTCCGACATTGGCGGCATCGAGCGCCTGTGCATGCCGCCGCTCGTCACGCAGTGACGCATCGGCAGCAAGCGTACGCAGCCGGGCCTCTTCCTTCAGACGCAGGAGCGAGGCCGTGAGTTCGGCCAGCCTTTCGAGTTGCGCCAATGTCTCGAGACTGTCGACATCCTCGTGCGGTTTCGTATCGAAGACGCAGACCGTGCCGACCGCTTCCCCCTCGAACAGGACAGGCGCGCCGGCATAGAACAGAAGTCCGGGCGGACCGACCACGGCCGGCAGCTGGGCGAACCGCGGATCGAGGCGGGCATCCGGCACCACGATGGCCGGCATATCAGGCCCGGCAATGAGCCGCGCACAGAAGGAGTCTTCCGAGGGCGCACGGATTTCCGGCGTGCCGACCTTGGCGAGGAACCACTGGTAGGTCCGCCCGAGCAGGCTGACCAGGGCAATCGGCGCCGCAAAGAGACCGGCGGCCAGATTGGCGATGCTGTCGAAATCCTTGTCCGGCCCGATGAAGGCAGGGTGCGCCGCGTCGAGCGCGGCGACTCGCGCCGGCGAACGCAACGCAGCGGCGATCGCGGACGGGCTGTACGACACGTTCTCTTTCATCGGGAATTCACCTGAGACCGCCTGCTGTTGCCCTGTCCCGCCCGAGTGCCGCGGAAACGAGCATCATGCATGTCCCCCTTCTCTTCATTCTTGTCGTTGCGCCCCGGCCGGAGCCAGGGCGGGATTGTCGGCTCAGGACGCGAAGGCGCGAGACGTCAGCGGGGCCGAAACCGCATCCGGACCGTAATCGCTCTCACCCTTGATGTCGAGAATCTCCTGAAGCTTCTGGCGCGCACGGTTGACCCGGCTCTTGATGGTACCAAGCGCGCAGCCGCAGATATCCGCCGCTTCCTCGTAGGAGAAGCCGGATGCACCGACGAGGATGATGGCCTCGCGCTGCTCCTCGGGCAGTTTTTCGAGCGCCTTGCGGAAATCCTGCATGTCGAGCGACCCGTATTGCGACGGATGCTGGGCGAGATTTTCCGTGAAGAGGCCTTCGCTGTCCTGGACCTCGCGGCCACGCTTGCGCAGCTTGCTGTAGAGTTCGTTGCGCAGGATCGTGAAGAGCCAGGCCTTCATGTTGGTGCCCATCTCGAACTGTTCCTGCTTGGCCCAGGCTTTCATGATCGTGTCCTGGACAAGATCGTCAGCCTGGTCGTGGCGCCCGACGAGCGAGATCGCAAAGGCCCTGAGGCTCGGCAGAACGGTGAGAAGCTCACGCTTGAATGTAGTCGCTACAGTGTCCATCCGCCGCCTCACTCGCTCGCACTTGCACGAAGACTGCTGTGTTGCTGTTCGGCAGCATCGAGCTTTTCAAGCAGATCGACAAAACGCTGCGGAACGGATTCTTCCTGCACGGAGAGATAAAAGCTCCTGAGCTTCCTGGCAATCTGGGCGTTGGGATCCTCGCTCCCCTTCATCGACATGCGTCGGATACTTTGTTTGTCAGCGTTATTCACTTTCTTCTCTTTCTACGGATGCCTGTTTTATCGCCTCTAGGTCCCGTCCAAATGCGGCACCTGCGAAAAAGTTCCAGTGCATGGAACCGAAACTCATCGACCGCGTTATCAGCTGCACGGGCATTGCAATCACACAGGACAGGGGGCCTCTCATGCCGATTTCCGACCGTATTTCACCACATCTGCCTGCCATGCGCCGCTACGCGCGCGCGCTGACGGGCACGCAGGCGTCGGGCGACGCCTATGTCGCCGCAACGCTTGAAGCCATTCTGACCGATCCCGGTGCATTTCAGCAAGCCGACGACGACCGCGTCGGGCTGTTCCAGATCCTGACGCGCATGATTTCATCGCTGCCGGTCTCCATGGCGACCGGCCTGACGCCGACGCCCGGCCGTGCGTCCCCCTTCGATCTCTCGGCGGTCCCGCCGCGCGCCCGTCAGGCGCTGCTGCTGGCGACCGTCGAAGGTTTTTCCGTCATTCGCACGGCTGAAATCCTCGAGATGGACGAAGCCGAAACGACCGGCATGCTGAACACCGCCTTTGCGGAAATCGCAGCCCAGGCCGAAACCGGCATCATGATCATCGAGGACGAACCGCTGATCGCGCTCGACCTTGCCCATATGGTCAATGGCATGGGTCATCATGTGACCGGCATTGCCCGCACCCAGAGCGAAGCCGAGGCGCTGTGGCGCGATACGAAGCCGGGGCTCATTCTCGCCGACGTCAAGCTCGCCGATGGCAGCTCGGGCATCGACGCAGTCAACACGATCCTCGCGAGCACCGATCTCCCGGTGATCTTCATCACAGCCTATCCGGAAAAGCTGCTGACTGGCGAACGCCCCGAGCCGGCCTTCCTGGTCAGCAAGCCGTTCAACCCGGAAACCGTGAAGGTGCTCATCAACCAGGCGCTGCTCGTTACGCCGCAGGAACGCGCCGCTGCCGCTTGAGTTAACGGACCTCTCCTGATCCCAAAGCCCGCCCGCGTTTCCTGCGGCGCGGGCTTTTTCCATGAGGCCCCTCGGTACAAAAGAAAACAGCCAGTGCTTGGAGCACTGGCTGTTTGAAAATCCACGGACCGGAGGGGGATACGGCGTCGTGGTGGGTCACCGGCCTGAGGGCCTCGCACTGGGGGAAATGCGCTGGCCGGGACACACCAGAAATGCGCGGACCGGAATTAGGTTCCGGCCGGCCAGAACTTTTTTCAGATTTTCTTCAGTCGATCGATTCCAGCTCGGCGCGGTGGCGGTAGAGCGCCAGGAACCGGCGATAATCGCGGTCGTAGACCGCCTTGCGCGCCGGGTCCGGAAGATGCTCGCTGCCACCAGGATACATGGCGTGGCCGGCGCTCGCCAGATCGGGAAAAAGCCCGCCGGCGACGGCCGCGACCATGGCAGTTCCGAGCAGCACCGCGTCATTGGTGTTCGGCACCACGACCTTGCAGCCGGTGACATCGCGATAGAGCTCCATCAACAACGGGTTCTTCACATGGCCGCCGGTCACATGCAGCGTGTCGAGCGGATAGCCGCAATCGCCGAGCTTGTCGAGGATGTGCCGGATGCCGAGCGCGATGGCGACGCAGGTACGCCAATAAAGGCGGCAGAGCCCGTCGAAGGAGGCATCCATCGACAAGCCACTGATGACGCCGAGCGCATGCGGATCGGCGAGCGGCGAGCGATTGCCGTGAAAATCCGGCAGCACATGCAGGCGGGCCGCGAAATCCTCGCCTTCCTCGGCCTGCATCTCCCGGATGCGCGCGACGATGCGCGCATGGA
>CAMPIK010000135.1 GCA_946886325.1 uncultured Shinella sp. | reverse complement strand
CGAAAAGCATCTGCGCGATATGCGGCGAGACGACCGGCTTTGCTTCCTCGAAGGTGCGCGCGAGCGCGAAGCAGGCATGCTCGTTCAGCGCCGTCAGGCAGTCGCTCTGGCAGGCATCGACATCCTCGCCGCATTGTTTCAGCGACCACTCGGCACTCGGCCAGAAGGGACGCCACAGCGGCCGGGCCTTCCGGGCGATCGACGCCGGGCAGACCGCATAGCGCGACTGGATCTCGGTGCTTTCGCGGACGCGCGATCCGATCGCATCGAAATCGCTGGTCACGGCCGGCTTTTCAGCCGCGGGCTCCTGCGGCCACGCCGGCAGGGCGGCGAAAAGACAGGACGCGGCGATGAACGCCGCGCCAATCCGCCGCCCGCGCCGCATCACATGCCCTGCGGGCCGCGGTTCATGGCGGCAATGCCGGTGCGGCAAACCTCGATCAGGCCGAGCGGCTTCATGATGGCGATGAACTGGTCGATCTTCGAAACCTTGCCGGTGATCTCGAAGACGAAGTGCTCGGTATTGGCGTCGATGACGGAGGCGCGGAAGGCGTCGGCAAGGCGCAGCGCCTCGACGCGGTGATCGCCGGTGCCGGAAACCTTGACCAGCGCCAGTTCGCGCTCCAGCGGCCGCTCCTGGCCGAGATCGCGTGCCCGCACGGTCAGGTCGACGACCCGGTGCACCGGAACGATGCGCTCCAGCTGCGACTTGATCTGCTCCAGCACATGCGGCGTGCCGCGCGTGACGATGGTGATGCGCGACAGATGCGCCTGATGTTCGGTCTCCGAGACCGTCAGGCTCTCGATATTGTAGCCGCGCCCGGAAAAGAGGCCGATGACGCGCGCAAGCACGCCCGGTTCGTTGTCGACGAGAACGGAAAGCGTATGGCTTTCGGCGCTCTCTGTTTCCTTGGCGATGAAGTAGGCGGAGCCGGTCGGCTGAAGATGGGCGTTCATTGGTGTTTCCTGTTCCTATCGCGCGAGGACGACGGTTGTTTCTGGAAAGATGCGACCCGCCCTTGAAGCGAGGTCTTCGTCAAACGTAAGAAAATCAAGATCGCGCGGCAGATGCGCGATATGCATTGAATCGGCGAAATCCATCCCGGCCGCATAACCGTCCAGGGCACTCGCCAAAGCGTTTCCATCGACAGCCTCCACCCTGTCGAGTTGCAGCAATTCCCCGAAAAGCCGATGGATCGTCGCGACATCGTAACGAAAACGACTCCGCAGAACCCATTCGGTTTCCAGCAAGACCATGGGCGTCAGAACGAACACCGTCTCTGCCAGGAGCCGCGCGGCCACCCGCCACTGGGCCGTATCGTCGCGCGTCAGCAGGCGGACGAGCACATTGGTATCAACGGCCGTTCTCTGCATCCCACTTCCGCTTCGCCTCCTGGTCGATGGCCTCACGAATGAGATCGTCGGTGATGTCCACCGGCAACCTCAGTCGCGGCAGGCCCTCGAGAAACTCCTCCACAGTCAGCTTGCGGCCGGCGGCGGGCTTCTCGACCGGCTTCAGCACGATCTCCTTGCCGCCGTCGATCACCTCGAACTCGGTGCCCTCGCCAAAGCCATGCGCATCGCGCACGGCCTTGGGCAAGACGATCTGCCCCTTGCTCGACATCCGGGTCCTGGCCATCGCTTCCTCCAAAGTAAGACGCGCGATCTTACCGCGTCTTGCGCCGCCGATCAAACGAGCTGACGGCCCTTTGCGTCGATGGCGTTGGCGACGGCCTCGTCGGTGGCCTCGTCGGGCAGGAGCATCTCGTTATGCGCCTTGCCGGACGGGATCATCGGGAAGCAGTTGGCGAGGTTTGCCACGCGGCAATCGAAGATCACCGGTCGGTTGACGTCGATCATCTCCTGGATCGCCCCGTCGAGATCACCCGGCTTGTCGCAGGCGATGCCGACGCCGCCATAGGCTTCGGCCAGCTTGACGAAGTCGGGCATCGCTTCCGTGTAGGAGTTCGACAGGCGGTTGCCGTGCAGCAGCTGCTGCCACTGGCGCACCATGCCCATGTACTGGTTGTTCAGGATGAAGATCTTGACCGGCAGATTGTACTGCACGGCACAGCTCATTTCCTGGATGCACATCTGGATCGAGGCGTCGCCGGCGATGTCGATGACGAGGCTGTCGCGGTGCGCGACCTGCACGCCGATCGCCGCCGGGAAACCGTAGCCCATCGTGCCGAGGCCGCCCGAGGTCATCCAGCGGTTCGGCTCCTCGAAGCCGTAGAACTGCGCCGCCCACATCTGGTGCTGGCCGACTTCGGTCGTGATGTAGGTGTCGCGATCCTTGGTGTGCTCGTAGAGCCGCTGGATCGCATATTGCGGCATGATGACGTCGTCGCTCGGCTTGTAGGCGAAGGAATTGCGCGCGCGCCAGCGGGCGATCGAGGTCCACCAGTCCGACAGGACCGCCTTGTCGAAGTCCTTCGAGGCCGCGCGCCACTGGCGCACGATGTCCTCGAGCGTGGAGCCGACGTCGCCGACGATCGGCACGTCGACATGGACGTTCTTGTTGATCGAGGACGGGTCGATGTCGATGTGGATCTTCTTCGAATTCGGCGAGAAGGCGTTGAGCCGCCCGGTAATCCGGTCGTCGAACCGCGCGCCGATACAGACCATGACGTCGCAATCGTGCATCGCCATGTTGGCCTCGTAGGAACCGTGCATGCCGAGCATGCCGAGCCAGTTCTTGCCCGACGCCGGATAGGCGCCGAGCCCCATCAGCGTCGAGGTGATCGGGAAACCGGTGATCTCGACCAGTTCGCGCAGCAGGCGCGAGGCTTCCGGGCCGGAGTTGATGACGCCGCCGCCGGAATAGATGATCGGCCGGCGCGCCGTCTTCATCAGCTTGACCGCCGCCTCGATCTGGCGCGGATCACCCTGGGTCTTCGGCTGGTAGCTTCTCTGGACCGGTACGGCGGATGGCGGCGTATAGGTGCCGGTCGCGAACTGGACGTCCTTCGGGATATCGACGACGACAGGGCCGGGACGGCCGGACTGCGCGACGCGGAAGGCCTCGTGGATGATGCGGGCGAGGTCGTTGACGTCCTTGACCAGCCAGTTGTGCTTGGTGCAGGGCCGCGTGATGCCGACCGTGTCGCATTCCTGGAAGGCGTCCGAGCCGATCAGCGAGGTCGGCACCTGGCCGGTCAGGCAGACGAGCGGGATGGAATCCATCAGCGCGTCCTGCAGCGGCGTGACGGCATTGGTGGCGCCGGGGCCGGATGTCACCAGCATGACGCCGACCTTGCCGGTGGAGCGCGCATAGCCCTCGGCCATGTGGCCGGCACCCTGCTCGTGCCGGACGAGGATGTGTTCGATATCCTCCTGCTGGAAGATCTCGTCATAGATCGGCAGGACGGCGCCGCCCGGATAGCCGAAGATATGCTTGACGCCATTGTCTCTCAGCGCCTGGATGACAATTTCCGCGCCCGTCATTTGGTTGTCCGTACCGCTCATCGGAGTGTTTCCGTCCGTTTCTTGAATTTGGTCGTTTGATTATCGAATTCGAGGGCATAAAAAAAGGCCCCTTGGGAGGAGCCTGCTTACCGCGCATGGGTGCTTTCGCCGGATGGTTACACCACCCTGCCCATGCGCCTTCCCACCACGAGAATGATTGCCGAAGAATTTTTCATGGGGCGGATTGTTAACTGCAATCGCCTCGCGCGTCAACGGTCGAAATCTGTCTTCTTTCGATACGATTTGCGAGACTTCCCAAGGACCTGGGGACGAATCTGAGCCGTTGCGAAACGTCTTGTTAAGCCGGAAACGCTAAGGTCCTCGTTCGACAGCGGGAGTGGTTCGCGTTTGCTGAACAATGATCTTCAGACATCGATCGTCGCCGGGGAACAGGACCGGCGGGACGTCGTTGCGCCGGGAAACCGGCTGCTCGGCCGCATTGTCGCCTGCAACGGTTCCCGCGCCACGATCAGCGCCATAGCCGAGGACGGCCAGACGTCGCTGACGGAACTCTGGTCCGTCGGGCGCCTGATTTCCATTTCCGTCGGCCTGAACCGCGTCGTCGCGCTCGTCTATTCCATGTGCACGGACCAGCAGAACTGGATGGAAAACAACGACACGGTGTTCCGCATCGAGGTCGAACTGCTTGGCGAGGTGAATGTCAGCCCGGACGGACGGGAAGAGTTCACTGCCGGCATCACCAACTATCCCCATCTCGGCGCCATCGCGCACCGCATCCGCGCCTCCGACCTCGCCAAGGTCTACGACACCGGCAAGAACGACGTCTGCACGATCGGCAAGCTGACACAGGACGAGACCCTCGACGCGACGATCCACGTGCCCTCGATGCTCGAGAAGCATTTCGCCATCGTCGGCACGACCGGCGTCGGCAAGTCGACGGCCGTGACGCTGCTCCTGCACAAGGCGATCCAGTCGAACCCGAAATTGCGGGTCCTGATTCTCGATCCGCACAACGAATTCGCGGCCGCCTTTCCGGACCATGCCGTGGTCATCGACACGGACACGCTCGACCTTCCCTTCTGGCTTTTCAAGCTGGAGGAGTTCGCCGAGGTGATTTTCCGCGGCCGGCCGCCGATCGCGGAAGAAATGGACATCCTTCGCGATGTGATCCCGGAGGCCAAGAAGGCCTTTCGTGGATCGTCCGACTCCGGGCTGATGCGGCGCTCGTCGGAAAAGAGCTCGATCACCGCCGATACGCCGGTCCCCTTCCGCATCGCGGACCTGATGGCGCTCATCGACGAGCGCATCGGGCGGCTCGAGGGGCGGTCCGAGAAGCCGCACCTTCGCTCGCTGAAGGTCAAGGTCATGTCGGCCATCAACGACCCGCGCTATCATTTCATGTTCTCATCGAACACGATCACCGACACGATCCTCGACACGATCGCGCGCGTCTTCCGCATTCCGGGCGACGGCAAGCCGGTGACGACGTTCCAGCTTGCCGGCATCCCGTCGGAAGTCGTCAATTCGGTCGCATCGGTGCTTTGCCGCATGGCCTTCGAGATCGGCCTCTGGAGCAATGGCGGCGTGCATATGCTCGTCGTTTGCGAGGAAGCGCACCGCTACGTGCCGGCCGACCTCCGGCTCGGCTTCCTGCCGACCCGCCAGGCGATCGCCCGCATTGCCAAGGAAGGCCGGAAATACGGCGTTTCGCTCGGCATCATCACCCAGCGGCCGGGCGAACTCGACCCGACGATCCTGTCGCAGTGCTCGACCGTCTTCGCCATGCGCCTTGCCAACGATCACGACCAGGAGATCATCCGCTCGGCCATCCCGAACTCCTCGTCCTCCACGACGAGCTTCATTTCGTCGATCGGCAATGGCGAGGCCATCGCCTTCGGTGAGGCTGTCGCGGTGCCGATGCGCATGCGCTTCACGCGCGTCGAACCCAACCGGCTGCCGAAGGCGAACGGCACCGGCGTCAAGATCAGCGACGACACGCCGAACACGGTCGATCTGCGCGCCATCGTCAACCGCATGCGCGCGGTTTCCGGCCCCGACATTTCCGCATTCCAGAACAGCTTCGCCCCGCAATACGGTCAAAGCGGCGCTGCGATGACCGGCTATGAAGATCAGGCCTACGAGGACGAAGAGGATTATGTCGAAGAGCGGCGGGTAGCACTCGGCGGCGGCGGGCCGGTCTCGCCGGCAGCGACGCCGAGCGGCTCTGGCGAACCGCAGCGCCAGGCGGCCCCGGAACCCTACCGCCGCGACATGCTGCCCGGCGCCGCAGCCGCAGCGCCCGAAGCAAACCAGTCGCATCAGGAGCGTTTCGACACGCTGCGCCGCGAACTGATGTCGGATCAGGGTCAGCAGGCACGGCAGCCCGATCCCTATCGCGCGCCTGCACGGCCGGCCTTTGGCGAGGGCGCCGAGCCCCGGCGCGAGGGCTCGATCCGCGACCAGCTTCTGAAGAAGCCGCTGAGCAGCCTTATCCGGAAATAACCGGGTCCTTCGTCGGGTCGATCCGCTGCCAGCTTTCGTCCATGCGATTGCGGAACCACGTCATCTGGCGCTTGGCATATTGCCGCGTCGCCGCTGCACCGGTCGCGACCAGTTCCACTCGGTCGATGCGCCCCTCGAGATAGGCGGCGATCTGCGGCACGCCGATCGCCTTCATCGCCGGCAGCGAAGCGGGAAGATCCTGCTCCAGCAGTGCCCTTGCCTCCTCGATCGCCCCTCCATCCAGCATCGCGGCAAAGCGTGCGTCGATGCGCTGGTGCAAAAGCGGCCGCTCCGGCAGCACGACATATTTTCGCGCCCGATCGGGATCGATGAGCGCCGGGGCGTTTTCCCGCTGGA
Source organism: uncultured Shinella sp. (assembly GCA_946886325.1). The sequence continues at coordinate 195 of CAMPIK010000135.1, read as the reverse complement.
AATCGCGGATCGAGCGGCCGGTCGATTGCAGGATTTCCAGCGCACGCACGATCCGCTGGCCATCCGCCGGCTTCAGGGTCGCGGCGGTCTCGGGGTCCCTCACAAGGAGGTCCGCGTGAAGCGCCTCCGCCCCCTCTTCCGTCAGTCGCGCGCGCAGGCGATCCCGAATGTCAGGTGCGACGGGCGGCATGTCGG